>JBBRHC010000040.1:0-17861 GCA_038223295.1 Opitutales bacterium | reverse complement strand
CAAGCCGACGCGCACCCGGTAATCGGCCATGCCGAGGGTGGTGAGCACGGTTTTCACGAGGCTCAGGCAACCGCGGATCTCGGCGGCGACCTGCTCCTCGGTGCAGAAAAGATGGGCGTCGTCCTGGGTGAAGCCGCGCACCCGAGTCATGCCGTTGAGCTCGCCGGATTGTTCCCAGCGGTAAACGGTGCCGAACTCGGCGAGGCGCACCGGCAGATCGCGGTAGGAATGGGGTTGCGAGGCGTAGATCTTGATGTGGTGCGGGCAGTTCATCGGCTTCAGCATGAAGCCGTCGAGCAGGCGGGTCGGATCCATCACGCGATCCGGGGTGATGACTTCCTTGCCCGCGCGCTCGTTGATGCCGGCGGCGAAGCTGGCGGAGACGCCCTCGAGGCGGGCGGTCATCTCGGCGCAGCCGCAGCCCTCGCCCGCGATCTGCGCGAGCTGATCGGGCTCGGGGATGGCGGCGAACTGGGACTCCTTGTAGTAGGGGAAATGCCCCGAGGTTTTGTAGAGCGCGAGTTTGCCGATGTGCGGGGTAAACACCTGCGAATAGCCCTGCTTGCGCAGCTCGCCCATGATGAAGTCCTGCAACTGCTGGCGCAGGATGGAGCCGTTGGGCGTCCAGAGGATCAGGCCCTGGCCGACATCCTCGTCGATGTGGAAGAGTTGCAGGTCTTTGCCCAGCTTGCGGTGGTCGCGGAGCTTCGCCTGCTCCTGGCGTTCGAGATATTGGGCGAGCTCGTCTTTGGAGGCGAAGGCGGTGCCGTAGATGCGCTGGAGTTGTTTGTTTTTCTCGTCGCCGCGGTGGTAGGCGCCGGCGATGGAGAGCAGTTTAAAGGCTTTGACGCCTTTGGTGTAGCGCACGTGGGTGCCGGCGCAGAGATCGGCGAACTCGCCGTTTTCGTAGAACGAAATCGCCTCGCCCATCGGGATGTCGGCGAGGCGGCCGAGCTTGTAGCGCTCCTGACCGCGGGCGCGGAGGATGGCCTCGGCCTCTTCGCGGGAAACCTCTTTGCGACGGAAGGGCTGGTTCTCGTCGATGACTTTTTTCATCGTGGCTTCGAGCGTGACGAGGTCCTCGGTGGTGAGTTTATGCTCGAGGTCGATGTCGTAGTAAAAACCGGTCTCGGTCGGAGGCCCGATGTCGAGCTTGGCCTCGGGGAAGACGCGAAGGACGGCGGTGGCGAGGATATGGGAGGCGGAGTGGCGGATTTCGTCGAGGGGGGACATCATGGCGGAATTTATGATTTAAGATTTGCGATGGATGATTGGTCGGAAAAGCGGGCGGAACGGAGACGGAAGCGGGGCCACAAAAGGTACAAACAACGCAAAAGTCGGAGTTCGGTTTTGCGCCTTCTGTGCCTTTTGTGGCTATCCGTCGGGTGGTTTTATTTTTTACCAGGTTCGAGGGAGTAGCCGTCCTTGCGGTCGAGCATGGCCCAGCCGAGGGCGGCGATGGCGCCGCGCAGGCGATCGGCCTCGGCCCAGTTTTTGGCGGCCTTGGTGGCCCAGCGTTGTTCGGCCAGGGCGGTGACTTCGGAGGGGATTTCGGCTTTCGATTTGGCGGGTTCCGTGAGGTCGAGGCCGAGGGCGAAAAGGAGGCGGTCGAAGGCGGCGGGATTCACGCCCGCCGGGCCGGCATGGACGGCGGTGAAAACAATGCCGAGCGCGTGGGGCGTGTTGAGATCGTCGTGGAGCGCGGCGAGGGCGGGCGCGAAGGGATCGGCGAGGCCGTCAACCGGAAGCGCGGCGCGGTAGCTGCGGAGCTGAGCGAGGGCTTTTTCCGCCGCGTGGAGCGAATCGAGGGTGAAGTTGAGTTGCTTGCGCGGGTGGCCGGTGAGCAGGGCGTGGCGGAGGGCGGCGGGGCGGTGGCCCATGTCGCGGAGCTGGTCGAGGGTGTAGAGGTTGCCGAGCGATTTGCTCATTTTCTTGCCGTCAACCAGCAGGTGCTCGCTGTGATACCAGTGGTGGGCGAAGAGGGTGCCGTTGCAGCACCGGCTCTGGGCGATCTCGTTTTCGTGGTGCGGGAAAAGCAGGTCCACGCCGCCAGTGTGGAGATCGATGGTGTCGCCGAGGTGCTTCTTGCTCATGGCGCTGCACTCTATGTGCCAGCCGGGGCGACCCTGGCCCCAAGGGCTCGGCCAGAAGGTGTCGCCATCGTCGGGCTTGTGGCCCTTCCACAGGGCGAAGTCGGAGCCGTCCTCCTTTTCGTCGGCGTCGTGGCCCTGGGGCTTGGCGGCGATGGCGGAGCCGACGCGCAACTCGCGTTCCTTCACGCGGGAGAGGGCGCCGTATTCGGAAAACGAGGACACCTTGAAGTAAACCGAGCCATCCTCGGTGCGGTAGGCGTGGCCGCGGCGCTCGAGGGCGGCGATCATGTCGATCTGCTCGGGGATGTGGCCGGTGGCGGCGGGCTCGACGTGGGGCGGCAGGCAACCGAGCGCGGCGCAGTCGGCGTGAAATTTATCCGTCCATTGTTTCGTGACCTCGGCGAGCGGTCGGCCTTCCTCGCGGGCGCGGCGGATGGTTTTGTCGTCCACGTCGGTGAGGTTGCGCACATGCTTCACCTTGGCCGCGCCGAACTCGAGTTCGCACAGGCGGCGCAGGAGGTCGTTTACGACGAAGGTCCGGAAATTGCCGATGTGCGCGGCGGCGTAGACGGTGGGGCCGCAGTTGTAGAAACGGAAGACTCCGTCGGGCTGGGACGGGCGGAGTTCGCGAGGCTCGCGGGTGAGGGAATCGTGGAGAAGGATGGCCATGGCGGAGGGGACGGTGCGGGCGAAAAATAGGTCCGGGACGGAACCTGCGGGAGGAAGAACTCAAAGACCGCTTTCTGCGAAGCGGGCGACACGGGGCGGCCCTCGCGCCTAGGCGCGGAGCGCAGGGGTAGTTCGCCAGGTGGCGACCTCCCCGGCGCAGACGGTGTGGAGACGTGTGACGAGCGGACGCATGGCGTGCGATAAACGGCCATAAACGCGCCTGGGGCCGCGCCCTTCAAGCTCGATTATCGGGCGGGCCGGGCCGGCGTCCTTCGCACGGCGGCGACCGTTTTCATGCTACACACCAGGCGACAAATCACGCAACGCGCAGTCGGCCGGAAAGCACTCAAGTTACTCTATTTTTACTTCACAACCTCGCGCATGCTGGAGGGTTAACGCGTCTTTTTGGCCGACAAGCGGAGATTGCCCCGTGGCGAAAAATTTGCGCCACTCGCGGCCATGAGCACGCCGCCCGCCCCCGCCGAACTCGCGATCAAGCCCTCCAGCACGGTCTACGATGCGGGCGACGGGCGTTGGGCGGCGCAGGTGCAAACCCTGCTCGCGAGCCTGCAGGCCAACGTCGGCCCGGTGCGCCAGGACGTGACTCCCGTAGCCGGGCGGAAGGGCGGGATGGTCGGCCTCGTCATCGCACTCGGCTCGGCCGGCGCCATCACCGCCGCGGTCGAGGTGTTCAAGGCCTGGCTCGCGCGCGACACCACCCGCTCGATCACCATCACGACCACGGTCGACGGCGTGGAGTCCACGCGCGTGATCACCGGCACCAACATCAGCAAGGAATTGCTCGCGCAGGCGATGACGCAGTCCGCCCCGGAGTAAGGCCTCCCTCTCCCTCCCCCTTCCCCTTCCCCGCCACCATGGGCACGCCCCGCTACAAGGCTCTCCTGATCGGCAACGCGACCTTCGAGCGCGACCCGCACAACCTGCCCGCGCTCAAGGGGCCGCCGGAGGATTTGAAGCTCCTCGGGCGCGCCCTCGCCGACGCCGACACCGGCATCCACGACTCCGCCGACGTACGCACCGTGCTCGACGGCACCAACTCCGAGGTGCGCGAGGCGATCGACGATTTTTTCAACTCCTCCGCGCCCGACGACCAGCTCCTGTTCTACTACTCCGGCCACGGTCGGCAGGATGCCAACAACAGCCTCTATCTCTGCACGCGCGACACCCGCACCGACCGGCTGCCGTCCACCGCCGTGGGAGACGTGATCATCAACCAGATGATCGCGACCTCGCACGCCGCCCGCACCGTGATCGTGCTCGATTGCTGCCACAGCGGCAGCTTCAAGGGCGGCGGCATGCCCGACGCGCTGGCGCAGGCGAGCGGACGTTTCCTGCTCACGAGCTGCCGCAACCACCAGCTCGCCACCGACGCGCTGGAGACGGGCGGCGCGAGCGCGTTTACCACCCACCTCGTCGCCGCGCTCACCTCAGGCGAGGTCGACTCGAACCGCGACGGCTTCGTCACGCTCACCGAGGTTTACCAGCACATCCTCCCGAGGCTGAAGGCCGGCACGCAGCAGATTCCCCAGCTCCATCTCGACAAGACTGTCGGCGATCTCCCGCTCGCGCGCCAGCCCCGCCGGCCCGCGCCCCCGAAGCCGCCCCAGCCGCCGACGCGTTCACCGCTGCCCGCGCGGCCCGTGCTCGCGGTGTCCGACACGAAGATCGATCTCCACGCCGTGCGCCTCGGCGAACAGTTGCCGCCGGTCGTGATCGACGTGTTCAACGAGGGCGACGGCGAGCTCGACTGGCTCGCCACCAGCGACGAGACGTGGATGCGGATCGAGCCCGCGAAACGATTTTTCAAACTCAGCTTCGCGCCCACCCGCGCCGGCGCGCACCGGGGCAACGTCTACGTGCGCGACGCCGGGCGCGGCGGCAGCAAACGCATCAGCGTGTTCGTCGACGTGCTGGAGCCGGTGACCAAACCGGAACTCGGCGTGGAGACCAAGACGCTCGACTTCGGCACGCTGCGCCGGGGCATGCGCGTGACGCCGCAGGTGATCCGCCTCGTAAATCGCGGCGGCGGCGAGCTCGCGGCGCGCGCCCACGCGACCAACCCGGCGCTGCGCGTGAGCGCCAACGACGACGCCGTGTCGGTCGAGCCCGATCTCACGCGCCCGGCCTCGCTGGCCGGCGAAGTGATCATCGCGAGCGCGGGCGGGCGCGCGGTGGTGACCGTCACCGGCGCGGTCGAGGAGGGCCCCGTGCTCGTCATCCAGCCGGGCAAGATGCTCGACTTCGGCACGCTTCCGGTGGGCGCGTGGCAGACTTTGTTGTTTCGCGTGGAAAACGCCGGCACGGGCCAGCTCACCTGGGAGGGCAAGGCGGACGGGAATTTTTTCAGCGTGGAAAACGACGCCGCCCCCGGCACCGCCAAGGTCACGGCCTACGGCGGCCAACCCGGCGTGCAGATCGGGAGCATTTTCATCAAGAGCAACGGCGGCGACGCGACGATCAACGTGCGCGTCGAGATCGTGGGGCCGCCCCCCGATCCGGAGGGCGGCGGACCGCCGCGCCTTCCCCACCCCGGCCCGCCGCCCATACCGCCCCCGGGCATCGATTTGAGCGGCTGGTGGCAAAAAGCGAACGGGCGCATCCACATAACGCGGCGGGACGCGGCGTATCAGTATGCCGACTACAACTTCTTCGGCGTCCCGATCGGTGGCGGCACCATCACGGTGAACGGCGCGCAGGTGTTTTTGCAGGGCACATCGTTGTTCATTCCGTGCACCGGGCACCTTTACATCAACGGACCGATGATGAGTGGCGCCATCGAGTGCCTCGGCATGCAAAACCCCGTGGTGTACACGCGGTGTTGATGCCCCTCGGCGCGCCCGGCGGTCCCGCCCCAACCGCAAGCCCACCCCGCAGGCGGATTTTCCCGGACGCGCGATTTTGCAGCGCGCCTCTTGCGCATTCCACGCGGGGCGGCGAAGGGTTGGCGCATGGCGCGGAACGATGAGGAGGCGGAGGAGCGGGCCTTGGAGCGATTGCCCAGGGCGGCTTTGACGCGGGAGGGCCTGCGCTCGGCGGCCGGGCTGTTGCGTTTCGTGACGCCGTATCGCGCGCGCTTCGCGTTCGGGTTGGCCTCTTTGCTGGCGGGGGCGGCGCTCGGGCTGGCGTTTCCCTTTCTGGCCGGGTCGCTGATCGACGTCGCGGTGAATCCCGACCCGGGCGGCGGGGGCGGGGGCGGGCTGCCCGGGCGGCCGGGCTGGGGCGTGTCGGAGATCGCGCTGCTGCTGGGTGCGAGCGTGCTGCTGCAGGCGGCGGCTTCCTTCAGCAGCGCGCTGTCGTTCAACGCGGTCGGCCAGCGGGCCTTGGCGGATGTGCGGCGCGCGTGTTACGGGCGCTTGATCACGCTGCCGATGGCGTTTTTCGGGCAGCGGCGGGTGGGCGAGCTGGCGAGCCGGCTCTCGACCGATGTCGCGCAGCTCGAGGGCGCCTTGATCGACGCCCTGCCGCAGCTCTGCCGGCAGGCGGTTTTTTTGACCGGCGGGCTCGCGTTGATCGCGGCCACCTCGCTGCCGCTGACCGGCGTCATGCTCGGCACCTTGCCGGTGCTGATCGCGGCGGCGGTGTTTTTCGGGCGGCGGCTGCGGCGTTTCGCGCGAGAGACGCAGGACCGGTTGGCGGAGACCTCGACCATCGTCGAGGAGACGCTCCAAGCCATCGCCAGCGTGAAGGCCTTTGCCAACGAGGGCTTCGAGCTGGGGCGCTATGAGGTGGGCAACCGGGGCGCGCTCGACGCGGCGTTGCGGGCGGCGCGCTGGCGGGCGGTGTTCGTGGCGTTCTTCATCTTCGCGCTCTTCGGCGGCATGGTCATCGTGTTGTGGTATGGCGCGGTGCTGTTGCAGCAGGGCCGGATCAGCGCGGGGGAGCTCACGCGCTTCGTGCTCTACACGACGTTCGTGGCGGGGGCGATGGGGCAGTCGGCCGAGCTGTTTAGCCAGGTGCAGAAAACCGTCGGCGCGAGCCAGTGCGTGCGCGAGTTGCTGGCCGAGCCGGCCGAGACCGGGGGCGGGGCGGCGCTGCCGGAGCGCCTGCGCGGCGAGGTGCGCTTCGAGGACGTGCGCTTTCGCTACCCCGCCCGGCCGGAGGTGGAGGTGTTGCGCGGCGTCAGCCTGACCGCCGCCCCCGGCGCACGCATCGCGCTGGTGGGGCCGAGCGGCGCGGGTAAATCCACGCTCACGGCCCTGCTCCTGCGCTTCTACGAACCCGACGCGGGCCGCCTGGTGATCGACGGACGTGACGCGCGCGACTACCCGCTCGCCGGCCTGCGCGGGCAGATGGCAATCGTGCCGCAGGACGTGACGCTTTTTGGCGGCTCCATCGCGGAGAACATCCGCTACGGCCGACCGGGGGCCACGCTCGACGCGGTGCGCGAGGCGGCGCGACTGGCCAACGCGGACGCGTTTATCACCGCGTTTCCCGAGGGCTATGAAACGGTGGTGGGCGACCGCGGGGTGAAGCTCTCCGGCGGCCAGCGGCAGCGCGTGGCGATCGCGCGCGCGATCCTGAAAAACCCCGCCATCCTCATCCTCGACGAGGCGACCAGCTCGCTCGACAGCGAGAGCGAGCGCCTGGTGCAGGACGCGCTGGAACGGCTGATGGAAGGGCGCACGACCTTCATCATCGCGCACCGGCTGGCGACGGTCCGCACCGCCGACGCCATCGCCGTGATCGACGGCGGGCGGGTGGTCGAGTGGGGCACACACCTAGAACTTGCGGCTCGCCCCGAGGGCCTCTACCGCCGCCTGAGCGAGCTCCAGTTCGCCACGGCCGAATCGCCTTAACGCCGGGGCGCGGCGGGCGCGGCGGCGGCGCCCAATAGCTGGGACAACTTGGCGGCGAGTTCGGGGCCGCGGAGGTTTTTGGCCACGATGCGGCCCTGCGCATCGAGCAAGAAACTCGAGGGCAACGCGGCGACGTTGTAGGCCGCCGCCAGCGGGGTCTTCCAGCCGGTGAGGTCGGAGATGTGCCGCCAGGTGGCGCCATCTTTGGCGATGGCGGCTTTCCAGGCGGGCCCGTTGTGGTCCACCGAGACGGCGAGGATCTCAAAGCCCGCGTCCTTGAAACGCTCGTAAAGCGCGGCGTAGTGGCGATTCTCGAAACGGCACGGCGGACACCACGAGGCCCAGAAATCCACCAACACGACTTTGCCGCGCAGCTCGGCGAGCGCCAGTCGCCCGCCGTCCGGGGTCGGCCCGGCCAGGTCGGGGGCCTCGGCCCCGAGCGAGGTCGCCGCGAAGCGCGCCAGCCGCTCCTCGATCAGGCGGGAAATCTCCAGCCCCGGCTGCGCGGCGGCGAAGGCCCGGCCCTGCGCCGTCAACTCCTCCAGCCGATAAGCGCCGTCCCACCGCAGCGAAGCGGCGTAGAGCGCCGCCGAGCCGCCCAGGTTGTCGAGGGTGAAGTCGTTTAGCTCACGGCGATGCCCGTCGTAGGCCGCGATCTCCTGCTCGTTGAGGCGCTCGATCTCGGCGCTCGTCCCACCCGAGGCATTCGCGGCGCGCAAGGCCGCGCGCACCGGCAGCACGGTGCGCGCGAGCGAGGCGGTGCGAAACGCCTCGTAAGCCAAAAACAAATCCTGGTCGCGCGAGCCGCGCACTTGCGGCGTCGCGCCCTCGGCGCGCAAGGTTTGGCCGGCGGCCGCGACGAAAGGCAACGCGAGGGCGCCGGCCTCGAGTTTAAAAAGCCCCGCCTCGGCCTCGACCGTCAGCACGAAGCGCCCCTGCGCATCCGCCGTCACGCTCGCCACCGGCGTGGTATTCCGCGCCTCGAGGGACTCGCGCAAGACCGTCACCGGTGCCCCGGCCGCCGCCGGGATCTCGCCCGAAACCGTGAAGGCCGCCGCCAGCCGGGCCGCCGTCAAACCGCCCGCCACGGCCAACCAAAGGAAAAATCGTTTGCGCATAAAGCCCACCGTGCCCGCCTCGACGCGCGCCGCAAGTCTACGACGTTTCTCCCGTGCGTAGGCGGCCTGCACGCCGCGCGCGCCGCCTTCGGGCTGGCCGGCTGGGAAGCCCGGTGCTTGGTTCGCCCATCGCCCTTCGCCTCTCGCCCTTCGCCTCCCGCGAAAAACCACCCCACCCCTCTTTCCATGCCCACTTCCCCCGTCGCCGCCGTAGCCCCGCTCGATCTCCCGCATCGACCCCGTCGTTTGCGTCGCAGCGCAGCGCGCCGCGCGCTGGTCGAGGAGACGGTGGTGCGAGCTGCGGATTTGATCGCGCCGCTGTTCGTAGTCGAGGGCGACGGCGCGCCCGAGGAAATCGCGTCGATGCCAGGACAATTTCGCAGGAGCATCGCCGATCTGGTGATCGAGTGCGGAGAACTCCGGGCCCTCGGCGTACTGGCCGTCGCCCTTTTCCCGAAGCTGAACCCTGCCCTGAAAAACGCCGAGGGACTGGAGGAGTCAAACGAGGACGGGCTGATTCTGCGCGCCGTCCGCGCGGTGAAGGCGGCGGTGCGCGAGCTGGAGGTCATCACCGACGTGGCGCTCGATCCCTACACGAGCCATGGCCACGACGGCGTCCTGAATGCGACGGGCGACGATGTGGACAACGACCGCACGGTCGCGCGACTCGCCGCGATGGCGGTGCGGCAGGCGCGGGCGGGCGTCGATTTCGTGGCCCCGAGCGACATGATGGATGGTCGCGTCGGCGCGATTCGCGCCGCGCTGGACGCCGCCGGGTTTCCCGAGACCGGCATCCTGGCCTATTCGGTGAAATTCAACTCGGCCTATTACGGGCCGTTTCGCGAGGCGGTGGGCAGCGCGCAGGCCGCCGGCACCAAACTGCTGAGCAAGGCGACCTACCAGCTCAACCCGGCCAACCGGCGCGAGGCGTTGGCGGAAGCGAAGCTCGATGAGGCGGAGGGCGCGGACATCCTCATGGTGAAGCCGGCGGGCGCGTATCTCGACATCATCCGCGATTTGCGCGAGCGCTCGGATCGCCCCCTCGCCGCGTATCAAGTGTCGGGCGAGTATGCGCAAATCCACGCGGCGGCTCGGCTCGGCTGGCTGGATCTGGCGCGCACGCGCGACGAGTCGCTGCTCGCGATCAAACGCGCCGGCGCGGACCTGATTTTAACCTATTTCGCCAAGGACGTGGCGCGGGCTCTGGCCCGACCGGCGGTGTAGCGGAGGGGCGGTTTTGGCCCAACCGTGGCCGCGTGCAGCCGCGCCCGAGAGGACGTGGACGAGGCCCCACCGTCTCGGCGCGGCGGCCACGTCGCCGCGAGCGCGAACATAAAAAAAGCCGCCCGGATCGGGCGGCCTTGGGGCACGGCATGCGATGGGGAGCGAGCGATCCCGCAACCGTTCACTTGCGTTTCTTCGGCGCGGGTTTCTTGGGCGCGGCCTTTTTCTTCGGCTTATCCTCGTCCTCGTCGGCGTCGGAATCCTCGTCGTCATCCTCTTCGTCTTCATCGTCCTCGTCGTCGTCGTCGTCGGAATCCTCGTCCTTGCCCGCGTCGCCGTCACCCTCGGCCTTTGGCTTCTTTTCGGCGTCGGGCTTGTCTTTGTCCTCTTCCTCATCCTCGTCCCACTTGAGGGACGCGTCGTTCTTGATCGCCTCGTCGTCCTCGTCATCGACATCGGGCAGATCGGCGTCGTCCACGTCGGCGTCGTCCTCGGAGGGCACGGCGCTCTCGCCCTCTTCGGCGTCCTCGTCGAAGCCGGCCGGGGTGTAGTCGAGAATGGAGCAGAGCTCGTCAAACACGTGGACCGCCTTGCCCTCGATGAAGCTGGCGTTTTGCTCCTCGCGCAACTCGTCCTCGACCTCGTCGACGGTGAGCTTGGCCTCGAACTTGAAAACGTCGTTGAGTAGCTTTACGCGACAGCGGGTGAGGTGATCGAGCAGGTCGGCGAAGGGGCCGTTCTCGTCGTCCACCACGTCGGCGAGCACGAAGAGTTTTTCTTCGGAATCAAACAGGGAATCCTTTACGCGCTTCAGGCGAATCTTGCCGGTGCCGGCCTCGCGCTCGATGCGGAAGGGGATGAAGGCCGCCTCGAACAAATCCTGGTCAAAGCCGTAGTCGCGCAGCGGTTCGCAGAGCTCGATGAGGTGGGCGGTCTGGCGCGGGTCGACGATGCTGAGGCCGTCGGTGTCCCAGCGCACGGGATCACTGACTTCTTCGACCCACCAGTTGTGATCTTCACCGAGACGGACGATGCACCAGTCGAGAATAGCAGAGGAGTTAGCCATGGTTTGCGGAGGAAAAAAAGGGGGATAAGCGCGCAGCCATGCGCAGGGGTCGGGATGAGTCAAACCGCGAAAATCGGGTTTTTGTGAAGATTAAAATCGGTGCCTTCGACGCGAGGTCTCGCGGGAAAAAGGGCGCGCAGAGTTACCTATCCCGCACGCGTGCCAAGCGCAAAAAACGCAAGCGCGGCACAGACCGGCACAGACCGGCGGGCGCGAACACGCGCGCCGGGGAACCGGTGGCGAACGCGTGGCGCCCCCCCCAAAACGGACGCAGGCGTGGACGTGAGTCCAAGGGATTCAGCGCTTCCGTCCGCCCCCCCCCCGCTCGCATCCGTTCGCGCCCGCTCGCATCCGTTTGCCTACGCTTTTAAACCGGCGGTCGCTCCGCCGCTGAGGGCTTGCGCGCCGTCCGCGCCACCGACCACCCTTCCGTCCTCGATGGGAGATTTCCTCAGTCAAACCGGCGACTATTGGTGCTTTGTCCTCATCGCGCTGGGCTGCTTTGCGGTCGTGGCGGCCGGGCTGCGTCGCAAACGTCCGCGCGCGCACCTGTCGCGGGCGTTTTGGCTGTCGCTTACCGCGCTGCTCATCGCGGGCTATTTTTATGTGGAGGCGGCGGACCGGCGTCCGCAGCAGCGTCTGATCGCGTTGCTGGAGGGCATCGCCCTGACGTATGCGGTCGAGCTCACGCGCATGGGTCACGCGGAGCTGCGCGTCGAGACGGCCGCGAACGACCCGCGTTATCTCGCGATGATCGAGGCCCAGAGACGCTGGGTGCTGGCGAACTCCGTGATCAGCGACATCCACACGTTTCGCCGGGGCGACGACGGTCGGGTGATGCTGTTGGTGGACGCCGAAACCGATTACGACGGCGACGGAATTTACCGCGGAGAACACGAGTCGCGAACGACGCCGGGCACGATCTACGCGGAGGCCGGGCCCGAGCTGCTGGCGGCCTTCGACGGCGTGGGTAACTTCACGCGCCATCCGGTCACGGATCGCTTCGGCACCTGGGTGAGCGTCCACGTGCCGATGCGCGACGCGACCGGTCGGGTGGAGGCGGTGCTGGGCGTCGATTATCGCGCCGATCTCTGGCAGGGGGAAAACGCGGAGCGGCGTCTCGTGGCTATGGGTTATCTCGCGATGGTGTTGTCCATCCTGCTGGGCAGCGGAGCGTCCATCGCGGTCTATAGGTCCGAGCTGGCGGCGCGGGTGGAGGCGGAGGGTCGCCTGCGCGCCGGGCTCGTGGCGCTGGAGCATGAAAACGCCGGGCGGCGGGCGGCGGAGCGGGCGCGACTCGAGGCCGATGCGCGACTCGCCTTGCACGTCGAGCAGACGCCGCTCGCCTACCTCGAGTGGGGGGCGGACCTGCGTGTCACGCGCTGGAATCCCGCCGCCGAGCGCATCTTCGGCTACACGGAGGCCGAGGCGCGCGGGCGTTTGTTCACCGAGCTCATCGTTCCGCCCTCGGCGCGCGTCGGCGTGGACGAGGTTTGCCGGCGCTTGGCGGCGGTTCGCGAGCCGGTGAAAAACACCAACGAAAACATCACCAAGGCGGGAATCGTGATCGTGTGCGAATGGCACAACACGCCGCTCGTCGATGCGCGCGGCGAGCTGCCCGCCGTCGGCTCCCACGCCCAGGACATCACCGAGCGCGTGCGCATAGGGCAACACCTGCGGCAGGGGCAAAAAATGGAGTCCATGGGGCAGCTCGCCGGCGGCGTCGCGCACGAGTTCAACAACCTGCTCACGCCGATGCTCATGCAGATGGGCCAGGTCCAGGCGGCCTACGCGGGCGACCACCGCCTGCTCGAAATGCTGCGCCCGGTGGAGGACGCGATCATGCATGCCGCGCAGCTCAACCAACGCATCCTCGCCGTGGGCCGGCGCCAGCCCGAGGACCACACCCTGGGCGATCTCAACCGCATGATCGAGGCGGCCGTGGATCTGCTTCGCCACACGCTCGACCGCCGCATCGAACTAAAGATCAACCTCCAGCCCGGCCTGCCCGCCGCGCTGCTCTCCAAGGGCGCGATCACGCAGGTCGTGATGAACCTCGCGCTCAACGCGCGCGACACCTTGTTGGAAAAACTGGCCGCCGGCGCGCCCCCCGACTGGATGCCGCGACTCACGATCAGGACGGGCCTGGCGGTGCAGCCGCCGACCGGCGCGCCCGAACGACTGCGGATCGACGGTCCCTGCGTGACGCTCACCATCGACGACAACGGCGAGGGCATGAGCCCGGAGCTGCAACGCCGGATTTTCGAACCGTTTTTCACCACCAAGCCGGTCGGCCAAGGCACCGGCCTGGGCCTCGCCGTGGTCTGGGGCGTGATCGAGGGCCTGCGCGGCCACCTGGAAGTGACGAGCGCGCCCGGCGCGGGCAGCACGTTCGTGGTGTGGATACCGGCGGCGCGCCGCGACGCGGTGTCCGCGTTGATCGGCGCGCCCATGCCCCGGCCCGCGCCGCCGGTGGCAACCCCGTCCGCCCGCCTGCGCGTTTTGCTCGTGGAGGACAACGAACTCGTCCGCGACACGCTGCGTGAAGTCCTGCACAACGCCGGGCACGCCGTCGCCTGCGCGAACGATGGCGAGGCCGGCTGGGCCGCGCTCCAAGCCGCCGACGGCTCCGCGGCCACCGGCCCTTTCGATCTGCTCATCACCGCGCTGAATCTACCCCGCCTGTCCGGTCGCGATCTGCTCCGGCGCGGACGAGGCCTGCGACTGGCGCGCGACATCATCGTGTTGAGCGGCGTGGTGGATGCGCGCCTCGGCGCCGAGCTGAGCGAACTCGGCGTGGCCCGCGTGCTGCACAAACCCATCGCGAGGGCCGATCTGCTCGCCGCGCTCGACGACCTCGGCCGGGGCCGACTCAAAGTCGACGCAGCGCCAGAAGCGTGATGTCATCCGCCTGGGGCGCCGCGCCCTGGTGGGCCAGCACATCGGCCATGATCACGTCGAGCACGGCGCCGGATGACGTCATCGGCCGACCGGTGAGCAAATCATGCAGCCGGTCGTCGCCATAAAGCGCGTCGCGGGCGTCCATCGCCTCGGTCACCCCATCGGTGTAGGCGACCAGCATGTCGCCCGGCGCGAGCCGCGCGTGCTGGGCGGAGTAGACATTCGTCTCAAACACCGCGAGCGGCGTGGCGCGCGGCCCGTCCAGGAGTTCAAAACGTCCGTCGGCGCGCAACACGGCGGCGGGCGGATGCCCGCAGTTGGTCCAGGTGAACTCGCCGCTCTTCGGATCGTAGAGGGCCGCGAAGACGGTGACGAATTGCAGGGTGTCGTTGCGCTCGCAGAGGAGGCGATTGACCCGCGTCATCAGCTCGCCGGGATCACGCGTTCCGCTGGCCAGCGCCCGGATGCCCGTGGCGGTCACGGCCATGAACAGCGCGGCGGACACGCCCTTGCCGGCGACGTCGCCCACGACCACGAGGAAGCGCCCGTCTTCGAGAAAGAACCCGTCGTAAAGATCCCCGCCCGCTTCGCGCGCCGGCTTCATCCGCGCCATAAAATCCATCTCCGGGCACAGACCCGGCGCCAGCACGGGCGGCAGAAAACTCGTCTGGATCTCGCCGGCGATGCGCAGCTCGCTCTCGATCGCCTCGCGCCGCGCGCTCGCGGCGCGGAGTTCGTCCAGATAGGCGGCGAGTTGGCCGACCAGGTGATCGACCGCGCCGGCGACCGCCCCGACCTCGTCGGCCCGCCGGGTGGCCGCGGCCACCGCGTCGCGATCCCACTCCGTCTCGCCAAAGCGACTGGCCGCCAGCCCCCGGATGGCGTGCGCCAGGCAAGCGAGCGGTTCCTTTAGCTCGGTGTTGCTGTAGGCCACGCGCCCGGCCAGCAGCCCGGCCACGTGCCGGTGCATGGCGGCGGCGAGGGCGGGCTCCTGCAGCTCAATCTCATGCAACCGCTCGGCGCTGAGTCGCCAAAGCGCGGAGGGGGCAAGGGCCTCCACGGTCGCGGCGCGCGTTTCGCGACGATACAGAGCCATCTCCCCGATGCACTGCCCCGGACCGAACCGCCGCACCGGCACGCGGCCCGCTCCCGGCACTTCGAGCACCACGGCCAGTTCACCCCGCTCGACGAAGTAGAGTGAATCCGCGGGATCGCCCTGACGAAAAAGACCGACGGAAGCGTCGAGTTCCACGGGCTCGAGATGCCGCAACCACGTGGCACGGCCAGCGGCGTCGGGGGCGAAAGGAACGAGGGAATCGGAGCTGGGGTGCAAAGGCGGCGGATTACGCGTGGGTCTCGCCTCGCGCGCAACCGGGAGCGAGCTCGAAACGCGAGCCGCAGGCGGCGAACCGTCGATTGCATCGCGCCGAGGTTTTTCGCAAAAAACCGCTTGCATTGAATCCCTGAACCCAGCTTTCTGCCCGTCCTGTTTCGCACAGGGGCTCTTAGCTCAGTTGGTAGAGCGCCTCAATGGCATTGAGGAGGTCAGCAGTTCGAACCTGCTAGGGTCCACCATTTCGAGGGGGTCGCCGGATAAGTCCGGCGGCCCCTTAGTCTGTCTGGGGCCGACACTGACGTTATCGCAGGCCAAGACTTCGACCAATCAGACGCGATCGGCAGCAAGTGGCACGGAGCACCCAGGCCCCACGTCTACCCTTAAAAATTCCGAAAGGGCGCGGTGTGTGCTCCGGTGTGCTCGCTTGCCCGTAAAATCATTTTTGACCCGCCGCCCCGATGTGCGAACCGTGCCGTGCCGCGCACCCGCGCGGCTCCTCGCATGACTTTCGACGACACCCTGCAAGCCCTGCTGCGCTCTTACGAAATCGAAGGGGGCATAAACCATCTCGACGGCATCAATCTGCCCTCCGAGGCCTCGGTCAACCGGCTCGCCGCCGACGTCATGCATTTGCTCTTTCCGGGCTTTTTCGAGCCCGAGCCCCTGCCCCGCGACGCCGTCCCCGAACTCACGCGCCGCCGCTTGGCCGCCGTTCGCGACCGCCTCCTCACCGACGTGGAAAAGTCCCTGCGTTTCGCCCGCTCCGCCGACCCCACTCGCGCGGTCAACTCCCCCGACCCCGCCGCGCACGCCGCCGAGATCGCCGGCACCGTCATCTCCCGCCTGCCCGAGCTGCGCCGCATCGCGCAGACCGATGTCCGAGCCGCCTACGCCGGCGATCCCGCCACCCGCCACGTCGAGGAGATCATCCTCGCCTACCCCTGCGTCCTCGTCATCTCGCTCCAGCGTTTCGCCCACCAGCTCTACCGCCTCGGCGTCCCGCTCCTGCCCCGCATGATCACCGAATACGCCCACGAGCGCACCGGCACCGACCTCCATCCCGGCGCGCGCATCGGCGAACACTTCTTCATCGACCACTGCACCGGCGTCGTCATCGGCGAGACCGCGACCATCGGCAACCACGTCAAAATCTACCAAGGCGTCACCCTCGGGGCCAAATCCTTCGAGGTCGATTCCGACGGCAACCCCGTGAAAGGCGTGAAACGCCACCCCGACGTCGCCTCCCACGTCACCATCTACGCCCACGCCACCATCCTCGGCGGCGATACCCGCATCGGCGCCCACTCCATCGTCGGCGCCAACGTCTGGCTCCTCGAAAGCATCCCGGACAACAGCATCGCCTACTACAAAAACGAGAACCTCGTCGTCCGCTCCCGCAAGAAACGCGAGGCCGCCGTCGAGTGCCGCAAACAAGACGAACTCCAAGCCTGGAACTGGTCGATTTAGGCCCATTCGCCAACAACCTGCACGCCTCGTTTGACCTGCGGCCCCTCCGCGACTGGCTCTCGCTTCACACGATGAACTCTCCCTCGTCTTTAACTCCGCCCACCCCGCCGCCCGCGCCCGGCCCTTCCGTCTCGTCCTCGTCCTCGCCCTCGCACACCTCCGCCCGCCTCACCGCCCGCGACTTCGATCAGGAGTTGATCGACCTCTACGACTACTACGTCCACGGCCGCATCGACCGTCGCGGCTTTCTCGAACGCGCCAGCAAGTTCGCCGTCGGCGGGCTCACCGCCGCCGCGCTGCTCGATCTCCTCAGCCCCACCTACGCCCTCGCCGCCGAGGTGCCCAAGGACGACCCGCGCGTCCTCAGCGAATACGTCAAGTTCCCCTCGCCCGACGGCCACGGCGAGTGCCGGGGCCTGCTCGCCGTCCCCGCCGGTCCCGCCGCGCGCCGCCCCGCCGTGCTCGTCGTCCACGAAAACCGCGGGCTGAATCCCTACGTCGAGGATGTCGCCCGCCGCACCGCCCTCGCCGGCTTCACCGCCTTCGCCCCCGACGCCTTGTATCCGAAAGGCGGATACCCCGGCAACGACGACGAGGGCCGCGCCCTCCAGCAAGGCATGGACCGCGCTAAAATCATGGAGGATTTCGTCGCCGCCGCGCGTTTCCTCCACGCCCACGGGCGATCCGACGGCGCGCTCGGCGTGGTCGGCTTCTGCTTTGGCGGCTTCGTGAGCAACACCCTCGCCTGGCGCCTGCCCGATCTCGTCAAAGCCGCCGTCCCCTACTATGGCGGCCAGCCCACCGCCGAGGAGGCCGTGAAGATCAAGGGCGCGCTGCTCCTCCACTACGCCGAACTCGATACCCGCGTGAACACCGGCTGGCCCGCCTACGAGACCGCGCTCAAGGCCGCCGGCGTCAGCTACGAGGCCCATATTTATCCCGGCGTGAACCACGGTTTCCACAATGACACCACCCCGCGCTACGACGCGCCCGCCGCCAAGCTCTCCTGGGAGCGCACCCTCGCCTTCTTCCACGCCCGCCTCGCCCCCGCCGCGTGAACCGTTAGCCACAAAGGCATGGGCGCCACGCGCGCCTCGGCCCCCCCCGCCCCCGGGGCCCCCCGCGGGCCCCGGCGCGGCCGGGCCCCCCCCCCCCCGCGGGGGGGGCGCC
>JBBRHC010000039.1:0-17897 GCA_038223295.1 Opitutales bacterium | reverse complement strand
TCCGTTCACCCGCTCAATGCACTATTCAGTGCACTTCGGGATTCACGAACGACCATCTGATCCAGCATCTTGTGCCATCTCATCGGCTCCCACTTCGGATTTCGGGATTAAACGAATTTTCCTCGACGTCGGCACACAGCTGCCAAACGGGCATCAATGGAAGCCGCCAAGAACCTTATATATTCCTGGAAATCACTTCCGCTCGAAGAGTTCGGCGATGATGTCCTCGAGCGGCACGTCGGAGATAGTGAGGTCGGCGACGGGGCCGGAGGCGAGGATGCGGCTGGTCAGCGCGACGATATCGGAGGACGGCACGTGGAGGATGATCTCGCCGTCGTCGGTGGCGACGGACTTGCCGTCGGAGAGCTCGGCGAGGCCGGGGAAGGGGATCACGAGCGGGCGGAACTTGATGATGCGTTTGCGACCGCCGACGGAGGAGAGGTGGTCGAGCGCGCCGTCGTAGATTTTTTTGCCCTTGTCGATGACGATGACGCGTTCGCACAGCTCCTGGATGTCGGCCATGTAATGGCTGGTGAGCAGGATGGTGGTGCGGTAGCGGCGGTTGTAGTCGCGCAGGAAACCGCGCACGGCCTTTTGCGAGACGACGTCGAGACCGATGGTGGGCTCGTCGAGGAAGAGGACCTTGGGGCGGTGGAGGAGGGCGGCGATCAGCTCCATTTTCATGCGCTCACCGAGGGAGAGCTCGCGCACCATGGTGCCGAGTTTATGGCGCACGGCGAGGAGGTCGACGAGCTCGTCGAGGGTGGTTTTGAACTGGTCGGCGGGCAGGCCATAGATGTGGCGGAGGAGAAAGAAACTTTCCTGGGCGGGAAGGTCCCACCAGAGCTGGTTTTTCTGGCCGAGCACGAGGGCGAAGAGGCGGCGATAGGCGTTTTCCCGTCGCGAGGGATCATAGCCTGCGACCCGGGCGCGGCCGGAGGTGGGGTAGATCAGGCCGGCGAGCATCTTGAGCGTGGTGGTCTTGCCAGCGCCGTTGGGGCCGAGGAAGCCGACGAATTCGCCCTCGGCGATGGAGAACGAAATGTCCTTGGCGGCGGCGAGTTCCTCGAACTCGCGATGGAAGAGCCCGCGCACGCCAGCCCAGAAACCAGGCGGTTTTTTATAGGTGCGGAAGACGCGGGTGAGGTTTTCGACTTCGATCATGAAAAAGGGTTAACCACGAAATATACGAAAGACACGAAAAGGAGAGCCGGAGCGTCCGATCAGGCGGGCCAGACGCCAGCGGCTTCGAGGGTGCGGATCGGCTCCGCGGGCCAACCCTTGTTGGCGGCGGGACTGGCGGGGCTGGGGTGGAGGATTTGGGTGATCTTCCAGGTGTCGGCGGGGGTGGTAAGATCGGCGAATTTTTGCGTGGCGTAGGCACCCACGCCGACGAGGTGGGCGGGACGGAGGGTGTCGAGCACGGCGCGGAGGTGGGCGCGGCAGGGGGCCTCGACGGCGGCGCGCTCGGCGGCGGTGAGTTTGTCGGGCGTGAGGTTGGCGCCGGTGGGGCCCATCCAGACGAGCGGGCAGTAGTTGAGCACGAAGTGATCGGCGAAAAAGGCCTCGGGCGTGCCGAAGCGCGCGGCAAACAGACCCCAGAGCCGGCGACCGCTGACCTCGCTGCGGGTGCAGGCGAAGCCGGTCACGGGGCGTTTCGGGTGCTCGGGGGCGGGGCGCGTCACCGGTTCCTGGATACGCAGCCAGTCGCGCACGGCGGGGATCTCGCCGAAGGGGACGCCGGTCTGGGCCATACCGTGGGGGCCGGGGTTCATGCCGAGGAAAACGACGCGTTTCGGGGTGGCGCCATAGCGGGTGAGGTAGGCGGCGTGCGGGGCCCAGGCGTAGCGGAGGGGGTTGTAGGTGCAGGCGACGGGGGGGGCGAAGACGAGTCGGTCAACGGCATCGCGCAGGGTGGCGGCGTGGGTGAGGAGCGACATGGAAGGCGGGACGGAAAAGGGGGCGCCCGTGCGGCGCCGCACGGAGGCTGGCTACAAGCGCGTGTAGTCGAGCACGCTGTGGGAAATGTGGCCGGCGGTGACGGTGGCCTTGTCGGTGACGAGGCCGGGCGGGGAGCGGTCGATGGCGTCCGAGAATACGAAACGGTGGGTGCCGTCGTCGGCGGCGGGGCTGAAGAGGCCGGGCACGATGACGCGGGCGGGCACGGTCCGCACGATGCGCGAGGCGGCGGTGCAGGGGCGGGGGAAGTTGACGTTGTGCACGATAAATTTTCCCGGGCCGGTGGCGGGCAACAGCCCGGCGGCGAGGCGGGCGGCGTGGGCGGCGCTAGCCGCGATGGTGGCGCGAGTGGATTCGAGGCCGTCGAGGGATTGGGTGGCGGTGAGGGTTTGCCACTCGTCGTAAGAAAGATCCTGCGAGCAGGCGAGAGCGGGCAAACCGTGGAGCGCGCCTTCCCAGGCGGCGGCGATGGTGCCGCTGGCGTTGATGAACCCGAGGGTGGTGTTGAGCCCGAGGTTGATGCCGGAGACGACGCCATCGATGGCGGAGACGCCGCCGGGCAGGAGATGGGCGAGGGCGATGTTCACGCAGTCGGCCGGGGTGCCGTCCACCGTCCAGGTCGGCACGCCCAAACCGTGGTCTGCGAGGGCGGAGGCCACTGGGCGGTGCCGGCACTTGCTGGCCCCCGTCCAGCTCTGCTCGTGGAGCGGGGCGACCACGAATAACTCATGCCCGGCGGCGCTTAACGCGCCAACCAGGGCGTGCAGAAAGGGCGAGCGGATACCGTCGTCGTTGGAAACTAAAAGGCGCATCGCGCGATGCGAACGGGGCGCGCGGGGCTTGGCCACCAAAAGCGCCGCGAGCGCGCACTCTCTCTCGCCCCGGGCTCAGGGGGAGCTGGCGTAGCCCTGGTGTTTGCCCTCGGGATCGAAGATGTAGCCGACCCCGTGGACGGTGCGGAGAGATTCCACGTCGGCATTACTGTCGCGGCAGAACTCGCGGACTTTGACGATGTATTGATCGAGGGAGCGGCTTCGCACGTTGGCGTGCATGCCCCAGACGGCGTGGATGAGGGCCTTGCGGGGGATGACCTCGCCCACGTGGGCTTTGAGGTGGGCCATGATGCCGATCTCCTTGCGGCCGATTTTGATGACTTTGCCGTCGGGCATGATCATCTCGAGGCGCTGAGGATTGATCTTGGCGCGGCAAAAATCGAAGGGATCGTCGGCCACGGTCACGTTCTTCGTGAGTGAGAGATCTCCGCTGCCTTCCGCGCGCCGGAGCACGGCGCGGATGCGGGCGACGAGTTCGGGGTAGCTGAAGGGTTTGGTGATGTAGTCGTCGCCGCCCATCTCGAGGCCACGGACCTTGCTCTCTTCGATACTGTTGCCAGTCACGAAGATAACCGGGGTATTGACGTTGTCTTCGCGTAATTGCTCAAGCAACTCGAAGCCGGTTTTGTCGGGCAGGGTGATGTCGAGGAGGAGCAGGTTGGCGAAATTGCTTTTGAGAAAGCGCGCCGCGAGTTGCGCACGGTGGCAAATCTGGGTGCGCATGCCGGCCTCGTCCAGGTAGCTGGACATGAGTTTGGCCAACTCGGGTTCATCTTCGACGATCAGAATCAAGGGTTGGGGCTCGTTGCTCATGCGATATATGTAGGAGTTAGGGTTAATGGGCGCTGCGTGAAATCACGGACAACACATCGTTTTTTACATACGCTCCCAATTGTAAAGAAACAACCTCGATACTTTTCCCTCACCGCCGGATCGGGGGGCCACCCAAATCGTGGTTTAGTCTTGAAGCGACCTGACCCCGCCCGCTGCTTTGCGGGCATGTCCGCCACCGCACCTCTCCTCATGCTGGGCCTGCCCAAGGGCAGTCTGGAAGAGTCCACCAAAGCCTTGTTTGCAAAGGCCGGGTGGAAAATCACCACTAGTTCCCGTTCCTATAAGCCGTCCATTGACGACCCCGAACTGGATGGTCGTTTCGTTCGCGCGCAAGAGGTCGCGCGCTACGTCGATCATGGTTTTTTTGACTGTGGTCTTACAGGCTGGGATTGGGTGCAGGAAAACAATGCGGACGTCATCGAGGTCTGCGACTTGGTCTACAGCCGCGCCTCCACGTCGAAATCCCGCTGGGTGCTCTGCGTGCCCGAATCCTCCCCGATCCGGACCGCGGCGGATCTCGCGGGCAAGCGGGTGGCCACCGAGCTGATGGAGACCACCAAACGCTGGTTTGCCGCGCGCAACATTCCCGTCCACATCGAGTTTTCCTGGGGCGCGACCGAGGTGAAGGTGCCCGATCTGGTCGATGCCATCGTGGACATCACCGAGACTGGCTCCTCGTTGCGCGCGAATAAGTTGCGTATAGTTGATACGCTTCTGGAAACGAACACCAAACTCATCGCCAACAAGGCTTCTTGGGAAAATCCCGCCAAGCGGCGCAAGATCGAGACCATCGCGCTGCTCCTGAAGGGCGCGCTCGAGGCCGGCAGCAAAGTCGGGCTCAAGATGAATCTCCCCCGCTCCGCGCTCGATCATGTCATCGCGCGCCTGCCCTCGCTGCGCAACCCCACCATTTCGCCCCTGAGCAACCCTGACTGGATCGCACTGGAGACCATCATCGACGAGAGCGTGGTGCGCGAAATCATTCCGGTGCTAAAGACTTATGGAGCCGAGGGCATCGTGGAGTATCCGCTCAACAAGGTGGTTTACTGACGCCTTGGCGCGTTTTCCCGACAAGTTTTCGGCCTCTTCGCTTCGCCGCCCGCCCCACACCCGTACATCTTGTATTCGAAAAATAATTACCATGCCCGTTTCCAAGACCACCGTCACCCTCGGCCTCGTGCAGCATGCCTGCGTCGCCGACCCGCAGGCTAATCTGGCCAAAGCCCTCGCCCTCGCCGAACAAGCGGCGGAGCGGGGCGCACAGATCATCTGCACCCAGGAGATGTTTCGCTCGCAGTATTTCTGCCAAAGCGAGGACCACGCCCACTTCGGTCTGGCCGAGACGATCCCGGGCGGACCGAGCACGGCGGAGTTTCAAACGCTGGCCAAGAAACACGGCGTCGTGGTCATCGCCTCGCTCTTCGAGAAGCGCGCGAGCGGACTTTACCACAACACCGCCGTCATCATCGACGCAGATGGCTCCGTGCTGGGGATTTATCGCAAGATGCATATCCCGGACGATCCTCTCTTCTACGAGAAATTCTACTTCACCCCGGGCGACACGGGTTTCCGCGCCTGGGATACGAAGTTCGGCCGCATCGGGGTGCTGGTTTGCTGGGACCAGTGGTATCCGGAGGCGGCGCGCCTCACCGCCATGCGGGGCGCGGAAATCCTCTTTTACCCGACCGCCATCGGCTGGCATCCGTCGGAGAAAACCGAATACGGCGTCAACCAGCATGGCGCCTGGGAAACCATACAGCGCTCGCACGCCGTCGCCAACGGTTGCTACGTCGCGGCGACCAACCGCGTCGGCCACGAGACCATCGCGGGCGTGGGCGGCGACGGTCTCGAGTTCTGGGGCCAGTCCTTCGTCGCCGGCACCTCGGGACAGATTCTGGCCAAGGCCTCGTCCGATCAGGAAGAGGTGCTCATAGTCCCGGTCGAGCTCGCCAAGGTCGATGTCACCCGCACCCATTGGCCCTTCCTGCGTGATCGTCGCATCGATGCCTATGGCGATCTCACCAAGCGGTTTATCGACCGCACTTACTGATTTATCCCGTCTGACCTCGCTTGCTCCCGACCATGGCCAAAGCCGCTCCCGCCGTCAAAAAGACGGTCGCCCCGAAATCCGCCCCCGTCTCGAACGAGGCCGGGTTGAAAAAAACCGCGCCCGCCGCACCCGCCAAGGCCGCGAAGGCGCTCGCGGTCTCACCGCTCGCCACCGACACCCCCGGCACGCCCGCCGAGCGCGGCTTCCGCATGCCGGCCGAGTGGGAGCCGCAGGAGGCGATCTGGCTGTCGTGGCCGCACAACTACGCGTCGTGGCCCGGCCAGTTTCGCCCGGTGCCGTATAACTTCGCCCGCATCGTGGCGGCCATCACGCGGTTCCAACCGGTGCGGATAAACGCCGCGAAAAAACTCCACGCCCGCGCCGCCCGCCTCTGCGAGCGCGCCGACGCCGACATGACCCGCGTGGCCTTCCACGATCACCCGACCAACGACGCGTGGTGTCGCGACCACGGGCCGATTTTCGTGAAGCACGCCGGTACCGGCGAGGTCGCGTTGACCGACTGGGCCTACAACGCCTGGGGCGGCAAGTACCCGCCCTACGATCTCGACAACGAGATCCCGCCCAGCATCGGGCGTGTACTGAAACTGCAGCGCTTCGTCAACGACATGGTGCTCGAAGGCGGCTCCATCGAGGTCAACGGCCAAGGCGCGCTCCTCACCAGCGAGCAATGCCTGCTCAACCCCAACCGCAACCCCCACCTCAGTCGTGAGCAGATTGAGCAACACCTGCGCGACTACCTCGGCGTGACCGAGTTTTACTGGCTGGGGGAGGGCATCATCGGCGACGACACCGACGGGCACATCGACGACATGACGCGCTTCTACAAGGCCGACGGTTTCATCACCTGCGTGGAGCCCAACGCGAAGGAAAAGAACCACACGATCCTGGCCGCCAACCTGGAGCGTTTGAAAAAATTCCGCACCCCGGCGGGTAAGAAATTCGATATCGTGGAGCTGCCCATGCCGCGTCCCTTCGGGTTTAACCGCCAGCGCGTGCCGGCGAGTTATGCGAATTTCCTGATCGTCAATGGCGGAGTGCTGGTGCCGACCTTCCGTCAGCCCGGCCCCGATGCGCGCGCGGTGGAAATCATCGCCGGCTGTTTCCCGGATCGCGAAGTCGTTGGCGTGGATTGTTATCACCTCGTCTGGGGTTTGGGCACGCTGCATTGCATCTCGCAACAACAGCCGGCCGGCGGAGTCTGACGAAAATCTTTTCCCGATGCGTTTTCCCAATGTGATTTTCCCTGCGCTTCCCTGTTTGCTGGCGCTGCTCGGCGGCTTGGTCGCGGGCTGCGCCAGCGATGGCGCGGGCAATAAAGCCGCGGGGGGCGGAGAGAGCCGCTCGGCCTTGCCCACGATTCTGACCTCGCGCTGGACGCCGCCCGAATTTGCGACGCGCCGGGTGGACGGGGAGCGCGCGGCGGTGCTGGAAGCGTCGGTCGAGGCGGCCAATTCGCTCGGGTTTGCGGTGTCGCGGTTTGATGGGGCGACGGGGCGGATTCTGGCCGCCCGGCGCCAGACCAACGGTTTTGACGGGGCGCGTCAGGACACGCTTGAGATAAAGGTGATGACTTTCGCGCCCGGTGTGGCGCAGGTGGCGTTGGTGCTGCGCGAGGCGGTGGAATCCGAGACCAGCGATACGCGTGGAGGCGGTGGCGGCGCTGGTGTGGTGGCGTCCGCCCTGGTCCGGGATCGCGCGCCTTACGACGCGTTTTTCGGCAAACTCTCCGAGGCCTTGGTCACGGGCGGTCAGCCGGCCCCGGCGCCGGCGCCACTCGCGCCCACGCTTTGACGGGAGTTATTTCTTATCGCTCGCCGCCCGCGCGCGGCGGACGGCGCCGTAAACCAACGGCGCCCAGCGCACCAAGCTTGCGATGAGTTTGACGCGTGGAAAAAGCGCCCCGCCCAAAACCCGCAGCAGCGGCGGCGCCACCAGCGGGAGCATGGGCGCGACGCGCCGGGAGGCCGTGACCGCGCGGTCGAGCCACTCGATGGGGCGTGCGACCTGATCGGCGGCGGCGGCGCATTGGCCGCGCAGGCGCACGATTTCGAGCTGCAGGGCGACCTTGCGCGCCGCGAGGGCGCCTAGTTCGGATTGCGGATACATGCGCGATCCTCTCGAAGGGCTTGCAGCGAGGCCGCGAAGGGCCGGGGCTGGCGGGCGAGGTGGCGCCGAAACGCGAGTATGAGCGCCAGCAGCGCGGCGGAGTAAACCACCGCGAGACCGGTAAGGGCGAAAAGGCGGCGCGATTCGGGGAAACAGTAGACGAAGGCGAGGCTGGCAAAGGTGAGCGCCATCATGCCGGTAAAGACGGTGGCGCTGATCCAGATGAAGATTTGGATCAGGCGGAGCTTCTCCTCCTGCACCTCGAGGGAGAGGAGTTCGAAGCGTTTCTCGATCGTGGCGATCAAGCCGTCCCCGAGGGTGCGCAGCGCGCGGACAAAACCGGTGGGGCCGGACGAAGGCGGGGGTTCGGGAGACGGCATCGTTGGCGAGGAACCAGAAACTACTTGCTGCCGCGGCCCAGTGCGATGCCCATGAGCAAACCCACGCCGGCGGCGATGGCGATCGCCTGGTAGGGGTTGGCGCGGATGGATTCGTCGGCGTGCCTCGCGCCGGCCACGACTTGTTTTTTGGCGTTGGCGCCGAGTTCCACCAGCCGGGTCTGGGCGGCGTCGAAACGAGCGCGCAGGGCTTCGACGGCTTCGGCATGGTTTTCGGTTACGGTGTCGGTGATCATTTTTTCGGCGTCGGAGACGAGGTTTTGCAAGTCATGCAGCAGATCTTTGGGCGTGGGGGAGGAGTTGGAATGGGAGGACATAAAGGAGGTGGTGGAGAAAGAGTGTCTGACTTTTACGACTCGCGCAGCGGCGAAATGACCGGGTGTTGCAAAAACGGTTGGGGGCGGACGCGCGTATCTTTTTTTAAGCGTAGAGGGCGGAGTCGGCGGGCGGGTTTTCGCCGCGCCAGATGCGCGCGCTGGTCCAGAGGGTTTCGGGGGTCCGCCCAAAACGGATCGGTGGCGGGGAGTCCGAGGGGGAGAAAGGCGGTGGTGCACAGGTAGAGGTTGCCGGTGCTAATATAGGGCGCGCCGAGGTCGGGCTGGTCGCCGGCGACACCGATGTGCAGCCAGGAAGGAGCCGTCGGGCGCGACGAGGCGCTCGAGCACGGCGGCGTGGCGCATGACGCGTCGGCGCACGGCGGGAAGGAGTTCGTGCCAGCGGTCGTCTCGCGCGTCGGCCGTTTCCAGCACGTCGAGGAGCATGGGCTGGATGACGAAGCTGTTGTAATAATCCCAGTGAAAAATCGGGGCCGTCACCGTAGGCACCGTCGCCTTCGTACCACTGCTCGTGCTGGCGGATAGCGTAGTCGATCCGCAGCCTATCGCCGTCGCTATCGAGGAAGAGCGGCGCGGCCTCGATACTGGCGGCGAAGAGCAACCAGTTGTTGAAGCACGGCGTGATGGCGCGGGTGGAGCGCAGCCCGGCGAGCAGGCGGGCGCGGGTGCGGGCGTCGAGGGCGTAGAAGAGCGGGCCGGGCGCGCGCAGGGGGGCTTGGGCGAGGAAGGCGGCGTCCACCAAGGGTTGTCCGCCGTGGGTGAAGTTAAACGCGTCGGGCGAGGCGGGATTCAAACCCTCGGTAAGCGCGGCGGCGGCGAGGGTGCGCAGCCGGTCCCGGGCGGCGGCCTCGTCGGGTGGCGCGGGCTCCAGCGCGAGCCAGGGGGCTAGGCCCGACAAGGTGCGGGCGAAGGCCTCCAGGTGGGTGACCTGGGCGCGGTCGGCCTCGCGGCCGGGTCGCGATTGAACGGGAAGCCGAGCGCGGAGTTGCCCGGCGGCGAGGGCGGCGATCGGCGGCTCGGCGACGCGGAGCAGGATAGACAGCCAAGCGGGGCGAGTAAGGGCGGGCGGCATGGGAAAGCGGGGGAGAACAACCTGTGCCACGAAGCGATGCACTGTCGATGCGGTGGGTGCCCGGTCCGAGGGGAGACCCTGTCGAGCGCAAATTTTACTAAAATGAAAAGTGCTAATTACGAACACTTAAAGATGGGGCGGCCAACGGGATTCGAACCCGCGACCCCTAGAATCACAATCTAGTGCTCTAACCAACTGAGCTATGGCCGCCATGAAGGAGGGGAGAAAACGATACAGGCCCGACCGGCTGTCAACCCATCTTCTTTTATTCGTCACGCCGGCGGCGCGACATTGCGGTGGCCGAAATTCAGAGGCCGCGCAGCGTGCGCTCATGTTCGCGCTGAAAAAAATCGTCGGCTATCTGCTCATGCCGCTTCCGCTGGGCCTTGGCTTGATCACGGTAGGCCTCCTGCTGATGCTCGGTCGGCGGCGCTGGCGCGGTTGGTTTTGCCTCGTGGCGGGCTGGCTGGTGCTCGCGGTCGCGGGCAATCGCGCCGTCTCGTTCGCGCTGACTTCTGCGCTGGAGAAAACCTACGCGCCGGCGCCGGATTTCGACTCGCGTCCGGCGACGCCCAAACCCGATCCGGACGCGACCGGGGTCGAGGCGGAAAAGGAACCCGGCGTCGCCAATGCCGCGATGGCCTCGGACGCGGAAACGTCGCCTCCGGCGTCGGCTCCGGCCCCGCCTGCGTCCGGGGCGGCGGATGCGACGGAGTCGCGTCCCGAGACGGCATCCTTCGTGCATCCCTTGGTCGGCACCGGGTTGGTCGCGGTGCTCGGCGGCGGGCATGGCGACGCGTCTGGATTGCCCGCCGGCCAGCGGCTCAGCACGTCGGCGCGCGCCCGCTTAATGGAGGGCCTGCGCCTCGCGCTCGCCTTGCCCGATTCGTGGCTGGTGGTGTCCGGCCCGCGCGACGGGAGCTACGGCTCAAACCCCGAGGCGCAAACCCATGCGCGCGTGCTGGCGGACGCGGCGGTGGAGTCGGGTTTTCCGCGCGAGCGTATCGTGGAAATCGATACGGCGCGCGACACCGCCGAGGAGATCGACGCGTTGCGCTTGCTGGCGGGCGGGGAGCGCGTGGCGCTGGTGACATCGGCCTGGCATCTGCCGCGCGCGATGAAACTGGCCGAGGCGGCGGGACTGAACGCTTACCCCTGCCCGGCGGATTATCTGGGTGGCCGGGATGATCACCTCGCGCGCCGTGCCTACGTGACATGGGATGCGGACTCGTTGATGAACAGCACGCGGGCCTTGCGCGAATACGTCGGCCAAGGCTGGGCGCGCATGGTCGCGTGGTGGAAAAACTAAGGCCGCCGACGTGAGCAAGACCGCCCCGGACCGTCACCAAAACGTGACTCCGCCGCACTCGCCGCGCGTTGGTTTGTGTTCTAGCGTCGAGCGTTAATTCACGTTTTACCGAAGCAATGCGCATCGTTCTCACTTCCCACGGCTCCACCGGCGACATCTATCCGGTCATCGCCCTCGCGGTCGCGCTCCAGCGCGCGGGGCACACGGTTAAGTTCGCCACCATCCCGCATTACAAGGAGGACGTCGAGGCGGCCGGCGTGGTGTTTTATCCGCTCTGCCCGAATTGGGAGCAGGCCGATCTGGTTTACTGGATGGGGCGGCTGAACAAGATCCGTAATCCCGTCTATCAACTGCGCGAGATCTACGTCGGGGCCAAGTCCTACATCCCTGAGATGATCGCGCGCATGGACGCGATCATGCCGGAGACCGATCTGCTCGTCTCCAGCTACCTCTTCCCGATGAACAAGGGTATCGCCGACCGCCATGGCGTGCCCTTTGCCACGCTGGCTTTCGCGCCGCACGTCATACCCTCGCCCGATTACCCGCCGGAAAACATCCCCGCCCCCCACTGGCTGGGGCGCCCGCTGCGTCGCGCCTGGAACCGGTGGCTGTGGAAAACGGGCAACGCGATCGTGGATCGCACGATCAACACCTCCATCGTCGACGCGCTGCGCGCCGCCGGGCTGCCCAAGGTGCGCAACTTTTTCTCCAAGCCCGCCGAACGCGTGCTCGTGACCGTGCCCGAGAAATTGTTTCGCGTGCCCGGAGCCGAGATCGACGCGCGTTTCCGCTACGTCGGCTACCTGCGCTGGCAGTCCGCCGAGAGCGCCTCGCTCGACGCCGAGTTGGACGCCTTCACCGCCGACGTGCCCGGCGGCAAGGTGCCGGTGCTCACCTTTGGCAGCATGGTGTATGAAACCCCGGGTGCGTGGATGGAGCGTTTCGTGCGCGCCTGGCCCCGCGACCGAAAGATCATCGTGCAGCGCGGGTGGGCGCAGTTTCCGCAGTTTGGCGACGCGGAGCACATCAAGATGCTCGGCAAGGTCTCGCACGACCAACTCTTCCGCCACGCCTCCGCGATCATCCACCACGGCGGGGCCGGGACGACGGCAAGCGCGCTGCACGCCGGCGTGCCCCAGATCGTGGTGCCGCACATCGGCGACCAGAACTACTTCGGCACCGAGGTGGAGCGCTTCGGCTGCGGCTTCCGTCTGAAGAAGGCCGTGTGGCCGGAGCAACTCCACCACGCGCTCGATCGCCTGCTGGCCGACCCGGCTCGCGCGATCCGGGCCGCCGACGTACGCAAGGACTTGCTGGCGGAGGACGGCCCCGCCAACGCGGTCGCCGAGCTGGAGCGCTTCGCGCTGGAGCGGCGGCGCGCGGCGGTGCTGGCCTGACGGCTGGCGGACGGGGGTGTAGGCCTAGTGTAGGGCGGGGTCGACTCACCCCGCCGCGCCGGAATTCATAAACCGCGAGACGGCGAGATACGGCGGGGTGCGGAGACCCCGCCCTACACTTCCTTGATGCGGAAGGTGAGGCGCTGGACGTCGGTGTTTTTGTCGGGACGGGCGGGCATTTTAGCGCGTCCGAAGGCCTCCAGCACCGAGCGGTCGAAGTCGGCGTTGCCCGACGAACGCAGGATGCGCACCCCCGCGATGGCACCGTTGGCGGCGACGGTGAATTGCACCTCCGCGTTGAGCAGATCGCTGAGGCCGGCGGGCTTTTCGTGGCCGTCGCGCAGACGCTGGATGAGCATGGCGAAGTAAGCCTCCATCGCGTTGGCCTCGGCGCGGGCCAGGGCGGTGCCGCCCGCTCCGGTGGAGCCGGCGCCGATCGCGCCGGTGACGCCGCGTTTGATGCCGCCGGCGTCGATGCGCGGGCCGGGCGTGGTCGCGGCGGCCGAACTCGCGGCGCCGGTGGTCTTGGCCGGGGTCTTGGCGGAGAGGGGTTTGGCGGGGTTTTGTTTCTGAAACTGCTCGAAGCTGGTGCGCTTCGCCTCGGCGGCGGCGGCGGCTTTGGCGGCGGCGGCATCGGCGGCGCGCTGCTGTTTGATCTCGCGGTCCACTTTTCGTTTCTCCTGCCGGAGGGTGGATTTGATGTTCTGGGTAAAGTTGGGCTTGGGCTCGGCCTTCGCGGCCGTGACGGCGGGCGCGGAGACAGGCACGGGGGCGACCGGGGTGGGTTCGGCGGCGGCGGGCGCGGGGGCGGGCGGGGTCCAGGTGGGCACGGACTCGGGCGCGGTGAAGGCGATCTCGCCGGTCTTGGCCTGGCCCGCCTCGTGGCCGGCGGGGGCCTCGGTGGCCATAAAATCGTCGCCCTCGCCGGCCACGAGTTCGAAGACGGCGGGTTGATCGTCGAGCTGGTCTTTCACCGCCACGGTGAGCCCCACGATGAGCACGACGGCGAGGACGTGAAGGCCGAGCGAGGCCCAAAAGGGCGGGCCGAAAGGGCGGCTCTCGGCATAGTCGGCGGCGCTGCTCGGGCCGTGGCTGACGGGTTTCGCGAGGGTGGACATGGGGCGCGGGGGACGAGGGCGTTTTACGTGGGGATGATCATCCGGCATCCGGAGCGCCTGCGAGCAGGCGGCCTAAGGGGAGAGGCGGTTTTGATCAAGATCGGGGCGGTTCAGCTTTCCACTTGGGTGTCGAAACTCACCTGGCTGAGTTTCGCTTTTTTCAGCTCATCCATGAGGGTGATGATTTTTTGGTAGGGCACCGTGGCGTCGGCGCGGATGCGGATGACGGGCGGCTTTTCATCGCCGGCGGAGGCGAGGGCGAGGGCCTTGAGGCGCGCGGGCAGATCGCGCGCGGCGACCGGGCGGTTGCCGTCGGCGTCGATGAGGAAGGTGCCGTCGGCCTTCACGGTGACGGCGACGAACTTGGCGTCTTTATCCGGAGTGGCTTGGGGGCGGGCGGACTCGATGGGCAGCTCGACCTCGATCTTTTGCTCCTGGTTGATGAGGGGCGTGGCGATCATGAAGATGATCAGCAGCACGAAGGCCAGGTCGAGGAGGTTGGTCACGTTGAGCTCGGAGAGCGCGTGCATCTGCCGGTTTCGCCTGAAAGTGCGGGCCATGGTGGTATCCGTTTTGCGGTTACAGAGGGCGCGGGGCGCGGCTCACTTTGACTCCAGCTCCAGGCGGTCGGCGAGGGTGGAGCCGTAGTTTTCGAGCTCGGTGGCGAGCTGGCGGGTCTTGGTGAGGAGGACGTTGTAGCCGAAGACGGCCGGGATGGCGACGACCAGGCCGGCGATGGTGGTCATGAGCGCGGCGGAGACGCCGGGCGCGAGGGTTTGGAGGTTGGCCGAGGCCTGCATGGAGACGGCGGAGAACACCTCCATGACGCCCCACACGGTGCCGAAGAGGCCGAGGAAGGGCGCGCCGGATACGACCGAGGCGAGGAAGATCATGCTGCCCTCGTAGCGCAAAGTCTGGCGGGCGATGGCGCGCTGGATGCCGTTCTCGGCGTGCTCCAGGCGCGCGCGGCCGGAGTCGATGCCTTTTTCCTGGAGGATGGAGGCGGCGAGCCAGTAGCCCTCGACGGCGTCGGCGTAAACGTCGGCGTAGGGGATGCCGCGGCGGGTGCGAAACGACTCCGGCAGGTCGAGCAAAGTGCGCTCGTCGCGCAGGCGTTGCTCGAAAGCCAGGTTGAGCGCGCGCAGGTTTTTGAGCTCGGAAAATTTACCGAACATCACGGTCCAGGCCACGATGCTGAAGAGGAGGAGCCCGACGGTGAGCACCTGGCCGACGAGATCGGTCGTGGTGAAGACGCGGATGAGATTGACGGACAGGATGGCGGGCGTGGCGGCGAACATGGCTTCCGGGAGGGAAAAGAAAAAATTAGCTTTTACGAAGTCGCGTCGCGCCGCCCCCTTCAACGGGAATCCATGGGCGGGGCCGAAGTTTTATCGGGGGAAACCAGTGGCGAGGCTTCGCGCCCTTGTTTCCGATTGCCGCGCCCGGCCGGCCCCGGCTTCTTCGCTCGCTTGGCCGCTTTCGGTCTTTTGTCCGGTCAACTCCCCCTCTTCGCATCCATGTCCACGTTTAAAACCCGCGCCCTTGCCGCCCTTCGTTCCAACCGCGCCAAGGCGTCCGACCGACGCGCCCTCGTCGGGCTGGACGGCTTTGTCGACACCATCGTGACTCCGGTTGCGCAGCGCACGGCCCAGGGCGAGGCGTTCACCGCCATGACGACCATCCCCGAGTTCGCGAGCCGCATCGCCGGGGCGGCGGGCAAGAGCACGAACATCGAGTTCTATCCCCTGATGGACAAGCTGGGCGGCAACGGCCCGATCATGGCGGCGGCGCTGCTCGCCGGCGGTACGAAGATCACCTACATCGGCGCGCTGGGGCGGCCTTCGCTGCACCCGGTTTTCCATGCTTTCGCCGCCGAGGCCGAGGTGGTGTCGTTGTGCGAGCCCGCCACCACCATCGCGGTCGAATTTCATGACGGCAAGGTAATGCTCGGCCAGCTACGAAGCTTGGACAGCATCACTTTACCCAAGATCGACGAGGTGATGGGCGCGGGTAAATTTCGCGCCGATCTCGCCGCCTCCGACCTCGTGGCGCTGGTCAACTGGACCATGATTCCCAACATGAGCGGCATCTTCGACGAGTTGGTAAACAACGTGCTGCCCACGCTGCCCCTGCGCCCCGACGGAGCCGCGCGGCGCACGTTTTTCTTCGACCTCGCCGACCCCGAAAAACGCACCCGCGAAGACCTGTTTGACGCGCTCAGGTTGATCGCGAGTTTCGGCGGTTTTGGCGACGTCACCCTCGGCCTGAATCTGAAGGAGGCGCAGCAGGTCGCGGCCGTGCTCGCGCTGCCCGCCATCGAAAAAGACGAGGCCAGCCTGCGCGTCGGCGCGCAGGCCATCCGGCAGGCGCTCGGCCTCGCCACCGTGGTCGTACACCCGCGCGAATCCGCCGTCTGCTCCACCTCCGCCGGCACCGCCTGGGTGCCCGGCCCCTACACCGACAAGCCCCTCATCACCACCGGCGCGGGCGACCACTTCAACGGGGGTTTCAGCCAGGGCCAGCTCCTCGGACTCGAGCCCGAGGCTTGCCTGGCGCTCGGCGTCTGCACCAGCGGGCACTATGTGCGCACCGGGCAAAGTCCTACGCTCGACGACCTTGAAACCTTCCTCGCCAACTGGGCCTGAGCCTTTACTCTCGCGCGGCTCGCGGCGAACCCGATTTGCCCTGCGACGCCCCCGCCAAACGACTCCCCGACCCGCGATCCCACGACCCCTTTTCCCATGTCCCAGAAGCACAAAATCCCCGGCAAACTCGTCTCCTTCGAAGGTTCCGAAGGGAGCGGCAAATCCACTCAGATCGCGCGGCTGGCCCAGCATCTCCAGCTTCTGGGCCGCGAGGTCGTCACCACGCGCGAGCCCGGCGGCACCGAGATCGGCGAGCAGATCCGCAACATCATCGTGCACAACTCCCGCGGTGACGAGATGTGCGCCGAGACCGAGCTTTTCCTCTTCGCCGCCGCCCGCGCCCAGTTGGTGCGCCAGGTGATCGCGCCGGCGCTGATGGAGGGCACGGTGGTGTTGACCGACCGCTTCCTGGATAGCTCGACGGTCTATCAAGGCATCGCGCGCAACCTCGCCTCCGATCCGGTGCAGCAGATAAATAACTTCGCGGTGGGCAACGTGATGCCCGATCTGACCCTCGTGCTCGACGTGCCCACCGAGGTGAGTTTGCAACGCATCCGCCTGCGCGCGACGGATTTGCCTGATCGCATGGAGCGCGAGAACGCGGAATTTTTTGGCAAGGTCCGCGCCGGTTACCTGCTGCTCGCGGCGAGCATGCCGCAGCGGGTTCACGTCATCGACGGCACGCAGTCGGAGGACTTGATCGAGAAGGAAGTCTGGGCGGCGGTGCAAAAGCTGATCGCGTAAGCGGGCACGCGGAATGGGCGCCCCTGTCGCGGTTTTACCCTGGCCCGAGGCCTTGGCCGAGTCGCCCGCCTTGGCGGTGATCGATCAGGCGCTGCTCCGCGCGCGGCTCTCGCACAGCCTGCTCATCACGGGCGACGACATCGAGCTGTTGCGCGGGGTCGGCCTCGCGCTGGCGGACCGCCTGCTCAACCCGCCCGCGACCGCGCCCGAGCGTCGCCGCTCCATCGCCGACGGGGCACACCCGGATTGTTTTCATCTGCGCCCGGCCGGCAAAGCCCGCCAGATCAGCGCGGAGGCGACCCGCGGACTCATTGGCAAGGTGCAGGTAAGCTCCTCGGCCGGCGGGCATAAGGTGGGTCTCATCCACGAGTGCGACCGGATGAACACCTCCGCGGCCAACATTTTCCTGAAGACGCTGGAGGAGCCGCCGGCCCACACGACGCTGCTTCTGCTCACGACCCGCCCGCACGCGCTGCTGCCGACCATCCGCAGCCGTTGCCAACTGTTTCGTTTCGCGTCGGCGGGCGCGGCGACGCCGGTGGATGGCTGGACGGCGTGGCTGGAGGACTACCGCGTGTGGCTCGTCTTGCTCCACGGGGGCGGCGCCCGCAGCGCGCCGGCCGACGCGATGTTCCGGCTTTATGGCTTGGTGGCGCGTTTCGGGATGTTGCTTGAAAACGCGACCGACACGCTCTGGGCCGCGCAGAAAAAGACTTTGCCCGAGGTCCTCACCGACGAGGAGCAAGACGCGATCGAGAGCGGCTTGAGCAAGGGGCTGCGCGACCGTTTGTTTGCCGACATCGAGCGGGCCACGGGCGCCTACGCGCGCGAGATTTTGGTGACCCCGGAGGCGGCGGTAGGGGCGCGGGCGTTTGTCGAGACGGTCAAACACCTGGAGTATTCGGCCGGGCTGCTTCGGGTGAATTTCAACGACACGGCGGCGCTGGAGTTGTTTTTATTGAAGACCTTGCGCGCTTGGACGCGGAAGTGACGGAGAAGTGAAGTCCAGAGGCGGCGCAAGACGGCGGGTGCTGCGATGTAAAGCGGCGGGGTGCGGCGACCCCGCCCTACATGGG
>JBBRHC010000038.1:0-18363 GCA_038223295.1 Opitutales bacterium | reverse complement strand
TTGTGCGCCTTGTGGGGGGGGTTGTGTGGGTGGGGGGGGGGGGGGGGGTGGGGGGGGCGCGCGGGCGGGGCCGCGCTGCGGCGGCGGGGCCATGGCTCAGGGTTCGACGAAGACGGGGAGGCCGGGGCGGGCGAGGGCGAGGAGGGCGCGGGCGTCCCAGTTGGCGAGGCGGAAGCAGCCGTGGGACTCGGTGCGGCCCACCTGTTCGGGCGTGGGGGTGCCGTGGATGCCGTAGCCGGGACGGTCGAGGCCGATCCAGGCGACGCCGACGGGGTTGTTGGGACCGGGCGGGAGGATGAGTTTGCGGCCGAGTCCGCGGGCCTCGGCGGATTCGGGAAACACCTCGGGGTCGAAGGTGTAGTTGGGATCGTTCACGACCACGGTGACGCGCAGGGCGCCGACGGGGCGTTTGTCCATGCGTTTGGCGATGCTCACGGGGAAGTGCGCCACGAGCGCGCCCCGGGCGTCGCGCGCCTGGAGGATGCGTTCGGCGAGGCGCACGTGGAGGTGGGCGATGGGCGTGGCGGGCGGTGTGCGCCCGACGGCGGGGACGAGGAGCGCGGCGCCGGGCGCGAGGGCGTCCCACGCGACGGATGGGTTGAGGCGGCGGAGCAGGTTGGGGTGGGCCTGGGTGCGCTCGGCGAGGCGCTCGAGCAGGGTGGCGTGGGCGAGGGCGGGTTGTTGGGATTTGCCGAGCCAGGTGGGGGCGAGGGGTTGGAGGGCGGCGAAATCGGCGGCGTCGAGCAGGACGGTGGCGAAGGCGGGCGCGTCGAGCGTCAGCCGGGCGCGGGTGGCGGGGTCGAGCTGGCCGGAGGGAGGGAGGCCGCGACTTTGTTGAAAGGCGGCGAGGGCGGCGGCGGATTGCGCGCCGGGCACGCCATCGATGGCGCCGGAGGAGATGTGTTGGCGGGCGAGGGCGATCTGGGCTTCGAGCAGGTTGGCGACGACGCGCGGATAGCCGGCGGGGTCGGACGGGGCGAAGGGGTCGGGGAGGGTGGCGAGCGGGGGAGGCGGCGTGAACGAAACCGAGGGCGTGGGCTCGGGTGCGTGCGCGTGCGGGGGCGAGGGTCGGGGGACGGGCGAGACCGGGGTGGGCGCGGGGTCCGGGCGGGCGGCGGGAGGGCGGGCGGCGGCGGAGGGTGCGGGTGAGGCCGCGGGAGGGGTCCCGGACGCGGGGGAGTCAAAAACGAGTCCGCGCAGGTCGGCGCGGAAGAACCAGCCGAGGACGGCGAGCGCGACCAGGAGCCCGCAGGCGATGATCAAGCCGGGCGAGGGGCCGTCGCCGCGCCGCGCCGCGCCGGGGGAGCGGCGGGGGGCTTTGCGGCGGCGGGGGCTGGAGCGGGCCATGGATCAGGGCACGCTTTTGCCGCGCACGGTGGCGAGCAGGGCGTACCATTCCTCGCGGGAAAGGGTGATGTCGTCGGCGAGGAGGCTGGCGCGGATACGGTCGGGGCGGGTGGTGCCGATGATGGGCTGCATGCCGGCGGGGTGGCGGAGAATCCAGGCGAGGAGGATGGCCTCGGCGGTGGTGTTTTTCGCGTGGGCGAGCTCGGCGACGAGGGCGGCGCAGGGGGCGAGCGGATCGGCCGGGGTGGCGGGGTCGGAGCGGGCGGTGGTGCTGGTGACGGAGGGGGACGGGGCGGGCGTGGCGGCGCGGAGGAGGCGACCGCCGCCGACGGGCGACCAGGGCTGCACGAGCATGTCGTGCAGGCGGCAGTAATCGAGGAGGCCGGTGGCGAGGCCGGAGTGGGCGCCGGCGCCGGCCTGGTTGGCGAGGAAGCCCTCGGTGACGAGCGCGGGCTGGGCGAGGCTGAACTCGAGTTGATTGACCACGAGCGGTTGGCGGACGTGGCGAAGGAGCAACTCGATCTGCGCGGGGGTGTGGTTGCTCACGCCGAAGTAGCGAACCTTGCCGGTTTCGTAGAGCTCGTCGAAAGCGCGGGCGACCTCGGCGGGCTCGACCAAAGGGTCGGGGCGGTGGAGGAGCAGGATGTCGAGGTGGGGGGTTTGCAGGCGGCGCAGGATGGCCTCGGTGGAGCGGGTGATGTTCTCGTGGCTGAAGTCGTAGCGGGTGGGATCGCCGCTGAGGTAGGCGTCGTTGGCGAAGCGGATGCCGACCTTGGATTGGAGGACGACGCGGTCGCGCAGGCCGGGGGTGGAGGCGAGGATGCGGCCAAAGACGGTCTCGGATTTACCGGAGGTGTAGATGTCGGCGTGGTCGAAGAAGTTGACCCCGCCATCGAGCGCGGCGGAGACGGAGGCGCGGGCGGCTTGCTCGATCTCGGCGGAGAGCGGCGCCTGGTCCCAGGAGCCGCCGATTTTCATGCAGCCGTAGGCGAGGCGGGAGACTTCGAGGTCGGTGCGGGGGATGCGGTAGGTTTGCATGGGTGGAGAGGCGGGGGTGGAGGGCGGGACCAGGGTGGGGAGGGACGCGGAGGGCTAGCGCAAGGGCAGGGGACGGCGGCGGGGTTTCAAGGTGGTTGCGGGGTGGCTGATCCACAACCAGAGGCGGGCGATAAACCAGCCGGGGCCGAGGACGAGCAGGAAGAGGCGCAAAACCAGGAAAAATCCGGTGACCGCGAGGGCGAGGCGGGCCTCGGGGCCGGGGGAAAGGAGGTGCTCGAGCAGGCGGGCGCGGGCAAGCACTTGCACGAGCACAAAGTGAATCGCGCCGAGGGCGGCCAACTCGAGGACGATGCGGCGCGGGGTGGCCGGCTGTGCGAAGCGTTCCAAGCGGCGCAGAAAACGGTGCCGGAGTTTCATCGTCAGGGGGCGTCGGGGCGGGCGGTGAGCATGGCGAGGAGGAGGGCGTTGCCCAGGGGGCCTCCGGTGACGAAGAGCCGCTGGTCGCCGCGCGAGGTCGGGGTGCCCATGAGGTGGGTGGTGCGATAGAGGGAGACGAAGGTGTGGCGCTCGCCAAACATGCGGGCGGAGGCGAGGGTAAAGCCGGTTGCGGACGGGCTGATGCCGAAGATCAACGGGCCGGAGTCGATGTCGCCGGAGCCGGACGCGCCGCCGGCGGAGCCGATGTGGTATTCGTCGATGTAGCCGAAGCCGAGCAGCGCGCCCGCGCAGCGGTCGCGGATGGTTTCGTAAAGCTCCTTCGCGAGCACGCGGTCGCCGTAGGAGACGAGCACGGCGGCGAAGGCGGTGCCGCTGGCGCGGGCGGCGTCGGCGGGCGTGCCGTCGCGCGGGTTGATCGCCTGGTGGAGGAGGCCGCTGGCGGGGTCGCGCCAGGCGAGGCGGAAGCGCGCCTGCATGGCGGCGGCGGCGTCGGAGGGCGGGAGCCCGAGGGCGCGGTCGCGGAGCAGGAGCGAGCCGAGGATGGCGGCGTTATCCACCGTGTAGGCCTCCTGCGGATACGTTTCCAGGATGCCGTGTCGGCTGGCGCGGAGCCGGCGCACGAGGGCGGCGGAGATGCGGTCGTTGAGCGCGATGTGGCGCGAGTCGGGCACGACGCGGCGGTGGAGGGAGAGGACGAGGTTGAGGTGGCCGAGGTAGGCGGCGTGGCCCTTGTCGCTGGTCTCGAGGGTGGCGAGCGCGTCCTCGCCCCACTTTTCGGTATCGAACGCGCGGATACGCCCGGAGAGCAGTTCGTCGATGGCGCGCTCGGCCACGGGGAGGAATTCGGCGCGCCAGTCGGCGTGGTCCTGGCAGAGCTGGAGCAGGGCGAGGGCGGACATCTGGTAGGTGCCAAACCGCCACTCGTTTTTGAAGAGGTCGCCCTGGGCGGTGAACTCGTCGGGGGTGACGCCGCGCTCCACCAGGGCGGCGACATGGCGGGCGTGGGCGCGGGCGAGATCGGCGTCGCCCGCATACCAGCGGTGCGCGTCACGACCGCACCACCAGCGCGGGACGGTGGCGGCGAGGAGAAAAACAATCACGGCCGCGATGGCGTGGCGGAGCCAGGGATTGGTGAAGGGCGGGGGGAGGATGGACGACACGGCGGACGGCGAGGAAAGAACGTTGGGCGAAGCGGGATGGCGAAAGCGAGAAGGGCGGGTTGGGGGGGCGGGTGCGGAAAGCCTGACCGCTGTCTACGGGGGAAGACCGCTATGGGGGAGGAGTTTTGCGTGTATCGTAAGAAATGTTACTCAACCGGGACGGACGGGTGCCTTGGCTTTTGCGTGCCTTCACCGAGTTTTTCACGGTTTATCCATCGTCCATGATCGTCACGCCCAATTCCGCGCCCACGCTCCCGCCCCTCACCCTTGGTTTCGACGCCGACGACACCCTTTGGCATAACGAAACGCTGTTTTCCGCCGCGCATCAAAAGTTTCGCGACCTGCTCGCCGGCCACCACGACACCACCACGGTGGACCGCGCCCTCTACGCCACCGAGCTGCGCAACCTGCCGCTCTACGGCTACGGCGCCAAAGGTTTCGCCCTCTCCGCCATCGAGACCGCCATCGAGCTCACGGCCGGCCGCGTATCCAGCATAGAACTACGCGGAATCCTCGCGCTCGGGCGCGACATTCTCGCCCACCCCGTCGAGCTGCTCGACGCCGCGCCCGCCACCCTCGCCTCGCTCGCGGCCGCCGGGCATCGCATGCTTCTCATCACCAAGGGCGACCTCCATCACCAGGAGCGCAAGATCCTGGAGTCCGGCCTCGCCCCGCACTTCCTCGCCACCGAGGTGGTGTCGGAAAAAGATGACGCCACCTACGCTCGTGTCCTCCGCCGCCACGGGATCGCGCCGGAGCGGTTTTTGATGGTGGGCAACTCGCTCAAATCCGACATCGCCCCCGTGCTGCGCCTGGGCGGTTGCGCGGCGTACGTGCCGTATCCGCTCACCTGGGAACACGAGCGCCTCGACGTCCCGCCGACCGCGCCCGGACGCTTTTTTACCCTCGGTTCGCTCCTCGAGCTCCCGGCGCTGCTCGCCCGGCTGGCCGGCTGATCGCCCGTTGATTCCGGGGGGCGAAGGATTCTGGTTTCGCCGCTCGCCGCCTCTTACCAAAGGCCGCCCGATGGGTGCATCGGGCTTTCCTCGCATTGACCCTTGGAGCGATCCCCGCGCTTGTTTGACGCGCTTCCCTTTCATCCGTCCCGCTCCCTTCCTTCCCTTGCCCTCGCCATGAGCCTCTCCGTTAAGCACGCCCTCATCACCGCCGCCGGCGCCGACGAACGCCGTCTCCCGCTGCAAAACCTCACCGACCGCCAGGGCCATTGGAAACCGGTCATCGTCATCCAGATCGACGAGATGCTCGACGCCGGCGTCGAGAAGGTCGGCGTCATCATCCGCCCCGCCGACCGTCCGGCCTACGAGGCCGTGCTCTCCGCCTACGGGCAACGCGTCACCCTGGTTGAGCAATCCGCCCCGCTCGGCTACGGCCACGCCGTCCTTTGCGGACGCGAGTTCGTGGACGGCCACCCCTTTTTGCTCCAGGTCAGCGATCACCTCTACGTGGGCGGCGACGGCGCCAGTTGCACCCGCCAGCTCCTCGACCTCGCCCGCGCCGAGGGCTGCGCGCTCTCCGCCGTGCAGCCCACGCCCGAGAGCCAGCTCTGCCACTACGGCACCATCGCCGGCACGCTCGTCGCCGGCCGCGACAACCTCTACCAGATCGAGAGCGTGATCGAGAAACCCACGCCCACCGTCGCCGAGCAGACCTGCGTCGTGCCCGGCCTGCGCCTCGGCCACTACCTGTGTTTCTTCGGCATGCATGTGCTCACGCCCGCGGTGTTCACGCTCCTCGAGACCGCGCGCTCCGCCGATCCCGCCGCCCGCCTCGGCCTCTCGCCCGCCCTCGCCACCCTGGCGACGCGCGAAAAGTACCTCGCCGCGCGCCTCTCCGGCCGTCGCGCCGACCTCGAGGCCCGCCTCGGTGTTTTCCGCGCCCAGCTCGCCCTCGGCCTGCACGGTCCCGCCCGCGAGGCCATTCTCGCCGTCCTCGCCGAGGAGCTCGCCCTCGACGCGACCCTGCGGAAGTAACGCGTTTCCCACCGTCCACTTCGCACCATGGATTCCGTCCTCCTCGCCCTCGCCGAAGGCCGCCCCGCCGGCGACCAGACCTTCGACTCCTTCGCCCGTAGCGCCGGCCCGGCCCGCCTCGAAACCATCTGCGGCGAACTCGAGGACTTCCGGCGCGCCACGCCGAATTTTTACCACGGGGTGCGCGCCATATTTTTCCTCGCCGCCGTCCACCGCTATTATCTGCCTCCGCACTTTCCGGCTGGCGGCGGCGGCCTCGTGCCCTACGCCGGCCACAAACTCGCCCTCGCCCGCCGCTACGAGGAGTCCCTCGCCGTCTACGCGGAGCATCGCCGCATCCACGGATCCAGCGACGCGCTCTCCAGCGCCTGCGCGGCCGCCTACCAAGGCCTCGCCTTCAAAACCCTCGCCGCCCAAGTGCAGAAAACCGTGCGCAAGGTGCGCGGCAACCAGTGGATGTTTCGCATGGGCCACCCGCAGGATTATCCGCTGCGCTTGCGCCCCGAACTGCTCGCCCGCGACGAGGCCGCCCCCGACTCGCCCTACCCGGTCCTTGCCGAGGAGACCGCCGTTCGCCTCGACCTCTCACACGCCGCGTGGAGCGACATCTTTTTCCTCGGCATGGACTACCCCGAGGGCGCGCAAGTTCTCAACCTCTCCGTCAACCTCGGCGTCCACGGCCGCGACGCCGACACCCGCCCGCCGGTCTGCGCCTTCCTGCGTGTTATCGACGAGCCCGTGGTCCGCCTCGTCTCGGTCGATCTCGGCGTCTCCGCCGACCTCACCGACCTCGCCGACATCTTCGATTTCGCCAAGGATTACCTCGGCCTGCTCAAAGCCGCCGTCATCGCCTCCGGCCTCATCCCCTCCGGGCTCGAAGGCTCAGGCCACGCGCTCCCCGCCATCCTCGCCACCCTCGTCGGCCCCGGCCGCGGCCTGGAACTCGTTTCGCAGGTGCGCGACATCCCCAAGGGCTCGCGCCTCGCCGTCTCCACCAACCTCCTCGGCTGCCTCATCTCGCTGCTCATGCGCGCCACCGGCCAGACCGCGCGCCTCGTCGGCGGGCTCGACGAAGACGAACGCCGCACCATCGCCAGCCGCGCCATCCTCGGCGAATGGCTCGGCGGCTCCGGCGGCGGCTGGCAGGACTCCGGCGGCGTCTGGCCCGGCATAAAATTTATCCGCGGCGAGGCCGCCCTCCCCGGCGACAGCGAGCACGGCGTCTCGCGCGGTCGCCTGCTGCCCCGCCACCAGTTGCTCGGCCCGGATGTGATCACGCCCGAGACCCGCGCCCGCCTGCGCGACAGCCTCGTGCTCGTCCACGGCGGCATGTCGCAGAACGTCGGCCCCATCCTTGAGATGGTCACCGAGAAATACCTGCTCGGCCTGCCCCGCGAGGCCCTCGCCCGCACCGAGGCCCAGGCGATCTTAAGCGAACTCGTCGACGCGCTGCGCGGCGGCGACATCCGCCGCGTCGCCGAGCTCACCACCCGCAACTTTTTCGGCCCCCTCCAGGCCATCATCCCGTGGGCGTCCAACGCCTACACCGAGCGCCTCGTCGCCGAGGCCCGGGCCGAGCTCGGCGACGCCTTCCACGGCTTCGTCATGCTCGGCGGCATGTCCGGCGGCGGCATGGGCTTCTGGGTGGACCCCGCCCGCCGCGCCGAGGCCGTGCCCAAGATCCTCGCCCTCATGCGCCGCACCAAACGCGCCCTCGAGCACGCCCTGCCCTTCGCGATGGATCCCGTGGTGTATGATTTTGAGCTCAACGAAAACGGCTCCTTCGCCCACCTCCGCGCCGGCCCCGCCGCCGCCATGCTCTCGCCCGAGTATTACCTGATGATGGTGCCGCGCTGGCTGCGTCAGGATCCGCGCACCCTCCGCCCCGAGACCCGCGCCGAGCTTGATCGCTTCGCCGGGCATCAACTGCTCGCGGGCGACCGTCCGCTGGTCGAGCCGCTCATCGCCCGCATCTTCCCGCCCGCCGCCAAAAAATCCTCCGCCTCGGCGAAATCCGCCGGCGGCGAAACCCTGCGCGAGCTGCTCGCCGCCCACGGCTTCGATCCGGTGCAACACGAGCGCATCCGCGACGATCTCCGCACCGGTCGCATCGGCCTCGCGCAAAACCGCCTGCCCGCCTCCGCCCTTGTCGAGGACGTGCGCCCCGGCGACGTCTCCACCCTCGATCCCGCCGACCCCCTGGCGCTCCGCCTCGGCGCCGCCGCGCTCGCCGCCGGCACCGTGGCGGTGGTCACCCTCGCCGCCGGCGCCGGCAGCCGCTGGACCCAGGGCGCGGGCACGGTCAAGGCCCTCCACCCCTTCGCCAAGCTCGGCGGCCGCCACCGCAGCTTCGTCGAGACGCATCTCGCGAAGAGCCGCGCCGCCGCCCTCGCCCACGGCGCCGCCGCGCCCCACCTTTTCACCACCAGCCACCTCACCCACGACGCCACCGCCGCCTTCCTCGCCGCGTCGCAGAATTTCGGATACGATGGAGCGGTCGCGCTCTCGCCCGGCCGCTCCATCGGCCTGCGCTTCATCCCGGCGGTGCGCGATCTGCGTTTCTCCTTCGAGGAGGTCGCCCACCAGCAGCTCGACCCGCAGAAGGAAAAAATGCGCCGCAGCGTGCAAAAGGCGCTTATCGACTGGGCCGCCACCGCCGGCGAGGCCGCCGACTACACCGACAACCTGCCCAACCAGTGCATCCACCCCGTCGGCCACTGGTATGAGATGGCGAACCTCCTCCTCAACGGCACCCTCCGCGACCTGCTCGCCGCGCGCCCGCAGTTGGAAACGCTCCTCCTGCACAACATCGACACCCTCGGCGCGAGCCTCGACCCGGCGGTGCTCGGCCACCACCTGCGCTCGGGCGCGACGCTGACCTTCGAGGTTATCCGCCGCCGCATCGAGGACCGCGGCGGCGGCCTCGCCCGCGTCAACGGCCAGCTCCGCCTCGTCGAGGGTCTGGCCCTGCCGCGCGACGAGGACGAGTTCGCGCTCACCTACTACAACTCCGCCACCTGCTGGATCCGCATCGATGCGATGCTCGCGCTCTTCGGTCTCGACCGCGCCGCGTTGGCCGAGCCCGCCCGCGTGGTCGCCGGCGTGCGCAAACTCGCCGCCCGGATGCCGACCTACGTGACCTTGAAGGACGTGAAAAAGCGCTGGGGCAACGGCCAGGAAGACATCCTGCCCGTCGCCCAGTTCGAGAAACTCTGGGGCGACATGAGCGCCCTCTCCGAGGCCGATACGCGCTTCATTGCCGTGCCGCGCATCCGCGGCCAACAGTTGAAGGACCAGGCCCAGCTCGACGGCTGGCTCCGCGACGGCTCCGCCGCCGCCATCGAGTCCCTGTGCGCCTTCCCCGCCTGAGCCCATACATAGCGCATCGTCGTCTCTGCATTCTGCACCCACGCCGGCGCGGCGCTTCGTGCATTTTGCAAACGCCACGCGCGGGCCCGGTTTCCGGCCGTCTCCTTAAGTCACTCGAAGATAACAGATAAGCTCATTCGCAATCCGCTTGGCCCCGGGTGTGCGTTCGCTCTGGCGAACCCCTCTTATCATGCTCGAAACCATCGCCATCGTTCTCGTCATCCTGTGGCTGCTCGGTCTCGTGTCATCCTACACCTTGGGTGGCTTTATCCACCTCCTCCTCGTGTTCGCTTTTGTGGTCATCATTGTTCGCCTCGTCCGCGGTCGCAATCCCCTTGGCTGAGCCCCGACGCGCTCCCCCGAGCATCGTTATTTCAAACCCGCCACCCCATGCGCATTCTCATTTCCTTGGGCACCCTCGTCGCCGGGGTCGTCCTCCTCATTCTCGGTTTTAGCAGCTCCCGGTCCGTCGCACCGGGAGGCAACGAGACTTTCATCGGCGCGACCGGCGCTCAAACCATCCTGCTCATTGGCATCGGCGCGCTATGCCTCCTCTACGGTGGGGTGAGCACTATTTTTAACCGCAAGTAACTCTCTCCGAAGTCCGGAGACCTTCCCGCCTGCCCTCTGAGGGTTACACCGGGCCCGCCGCCGCCGAGCCAAGCGCCGGCGCCCGGGCGGACGTGCGCAGGTCCAAGTAAAATTGCACGCGCTCATCCTCGGCCCACACCCCGATGCGACCGCCATGCGCGGCGGCGATTTCCCTCGCGATCGCCAGTCCCAATCCCGCCCCCTCGCCCCGTTCGCCGGTGCGGCGATAAAACGGGTCGAAAACACGCGCCTGCTCCGTCTCGCTCAGCGGTCGCGCGGTGACGTTGCCCACCGTGAAACGCACGAAGCCGTCCTCCCGGGCCGCCGCCCGCATGCGCACGGTCGTGCCGGGCGAGGCATATTTGGCCGCGTTGCCCAAAAAATTGCCGAGCACCCGTCCCGCGTGCAAAGGGTCCGCCAACACGACCGGCGCATCCGGCGGGGCCGGGTCCACCTCCAGGGTCAACGCGAGCGGTGAGCGGCGCACGGCTTCGCCATACATGGTCTCCGCCTGCGCGAGCACCAGTTCCGGACTGGTCGGCTCCAGCTTCATCGCGGCGCTGCCGCCCTCCAGCCGCGCCAGCTCCAGCAGGGCCTGCAATACCACCAGCAGGCGCTCGCAGTCATCGCGGCCCGCCTCGAGCATCTCGCGTTGATCCGCGTTTAGCGGTCCCAGCTTTTCCTCGAGCAGAAGATGCAGCGTCATGCGGATGCCCGTGACCGGGGTCTTCACCTCGTGGCCGAGCGTGGAGAGCGCCTTGGTCTTGGCCGCGTCGAGCCGCCGGAGCCCGGTCACATCGACAAGCAACACCGCCCACCCGTCACGCGCGCCATGCCGGTTCAGTAACCGGAAAGTCTGGGGCAGATACGCGATGCGGGGCGTTTTCGCCTCGCGCGACTCTGTTTCCAAGGCCCCGCCCTCCGCCGGCTTTCTGGCCGATTCCATCGCGCCGCCGGCGATCGTGAGCGGCGCCTCCAGCTCGATCACGCGGTGCATGTCGTCATCCACCAGTCCCGCGCCGCGCGCCGCCGCCTCGTCGACCTGCCGCCGCACCGCCGCCGGAAGGGCGCCGGGCACGCCCAGGGCCGCCGCCAGTTGCTGGCCCCGGGGATTACCGAGCCGCACTTCCAGACTATCGTTCACGATGTACACGGGGTAGGGCAGGGCGGCCAGGATGGCCTGGTAATCCCTCGCCGCCTGCACCGCCTTCTCGTCCGTCTCCTCGAGGTAGGCGCGCAGCTCGAGCGCCATGCCGTTAAACGCCGCGGCGATCTGCCCGAGCTCCACCCCGCCCACCTCCGGCACCGGCTCGTCAAACTGTCGCCGGCTCACCCGCAGGATGGCGTCGCGCAGCTGTCGCAGCGGTTGATAAATGCCCTGCGTCATCCGCCACGAGGTGTAGAAGTAGACCACGAGCGACACGCCCGCGATGGCCAGGGCGATGGTCGTCGCCTGCTCCCCGCGCTTCACCGCCGCATCCCGACGTTGAAAAATGTGCGCCTCATTGTACTCGATGACCGTGCTGGACGCATCCGCGATCGCGCCCGTGATCTGCGCGATGTCCGAGGTCAGCGGCCCGAAACGCTCGGAGTCCTGCGCGCGGAGAGAAAGGTAGTCCGCGTAGGTGTTGAGGAAATCGTCGCAAAGCGCGGCGAGCAGCGCCGTCTTCTCCGCCTCGGCCGGGGTCGTCGGCGCGTCGGCCAGGGCCGTGAGACGACTCCTGATGGCGTCGCGCTCATGTTGAAAAATACTGAGCGACTCGGGCAACTCTCCCACCGACTCCGCCTTCCGGTAATGTGCGTTGAGCCGCGTGGTCGAGTCGCGCAGGTGCCGGATGGCGCGGATGGCGTCGTAGTTGCTCGCGATGAGGCGGTCGAGGTCGCCGGTCAGCGTGCGCGTCACCATCACGCAGTAGCCGCTGAGCACCAGCAGCAGGAGCAGGACCACGGTGAGCCCGCTGATAAAACTCCAGTTGTGACGACTCATCGCCCGGTCTCCGGCGTCCCGGCGATCGCGAGCGCCTCGGCGCCCGCAAGGGCGGCCGCATCCGCCGACCAGCGCTTGCGTTTGCGATAGAGCGTCGCGCCATCGATCCCGAGCACGCCCGCCGCCTCCTCCAGGGTGGGGGTGCGCGCGAGCACGCGGCGCACATGCTCGCGCTCCAGCGCGTCCATCGTCACCAAGCCGCCCAGCGTCACCTCCTGGCCCGGCGAGGGCGCGACCAGGGTGTCGGGCAGGTCGGCGCGCTCCACCTCCTCGCCCCGGCTCATGATGACCGCGCGCTCGATCGCGTTGCGCAGTTCGCGCACGTTGCCCGGCCAGGGATGGGCGCGCAGCGCGAGCCAGGCAGCGGGCGAGAAATCCGCCGCCGTCCGCCCCGTCTCGGCGGTGAAGTAGGCGAGAAAACTCCGCGCCAGCCGGTCGAGATCCGACGGCCGCTCGCGCAGCGGCGGCATCGTCACCGCGATGACGTTGAGCCGGTAATAAAGATCCTCGCGGAAGGCCCCGGTTTTCACCGCCACCGCCAGGTCGCGATTGGTCGCCGCCACCACCCGCACCTCGGCGGCGCGAGTCCGGGTTTCCCCGACGCGCTCATAGGATTTTTCCTGAAGCAGGCGCAGCAGCTTGGACTGCAGGTCCGAGGGCAGCTCACCGATTTCATCCAGGAAAAGCGTGCCGCCGCGCGCCGCCTCCACCTTTCCGGGGTGGTCCTTGATCGCCCCGGTGAACGCGCCCTTGGCGTGGCCGAAGAGTTCGCTCTCCAGCAGGTCGCGCGAGAGCGAGGGGCAGTTGACCGTCACGAAGGGTCCCTCGCGCAGCGGGCTGTTCTCGTGTACGTGGCGGGCGAGCTGGCTCTTGCCCGTGCCGTTCTCGCCCAGGATGAGCACGTTGGCGCGCGTGCCGGCCGCCCGCGCCGCCATGTCGAGCACCGCGCGCATGGCGGGCTCCGCCGAGGCGAACTCCAGCGGCGGACCGCTGCGCGCCACCACGTCGCTGAGGTTGGCCACGCGTTGTTTCAGGCGCTTGAATTTCTCCACCCGGGCCAGCACGTGGCGCAGCGTGTCCGGCGTGAAAGGCTTCTCCAGGTAATCGAGGGCGCCGCGCCGCATCGCCTCGACCGCCGTCTCGATGCTGGCCTGCGCGGTGCACACCACCACCGCCAGGCCGGGGGCTATTTTTTGCAGCCGCACGAGGTGGTCCAGCCCGTCCGCGTCGCCGTCGAGGTGCAGATCCAGGAGCACGAGATCGTAGGTGTCCTCCTGCAACTTTAGCTGCGCCACGCGGCCGCTGTCGGCCGTGTCGGTCTCGTGGCCCTCGGCCTTCATGGCCTGCGAGAGCGAGAGACGTACGGTGCGTTGGTCGTCGACGATCAGGATGCGCATGGGTGGAGGCGTGATGGGGGATTTTCTCACGGCGACGGTCGCGACCGCCGGGCAGTGATCGCTCCGTCAGTAAAAAAGTGTGCGTGACGGCATGCGCTGCTCTCCCCGCTGTCAACCCGCCCCGCGTATGCGTGCAGGGTGCAACTCGCCCGAACCGACGAGCGTGCATTTTGCCCGGCGCGGCAAGTCGAAGCGCATCCGCGTCTGCTCCTAAAGTATTGCCCATAAATAAGTAGCGACCATCTCCTCCTCGTTGGCACATGCGCTGCAAAATGGCGCGGCGCAGGGCCTCCACCCCCTTGCGCACATCCACCCGGCCCACCCCCGACCCACCCTACCGCACTTCACCCTACATCCGCCCCCCGCGCCCAGGCGTATTCATTACACCCTTACATCGGTCCCGCTCGTCTGTTCTCGCCGCCCGCCCCGATCCCAACAGCCCCACCCGCCACCTGAACCTCAATCCCATCATCCCATGACTCTCCCCCTCCTCACCCTGCTCCCCGTCGCCGCCATTGGCTGGTCCATGCTGTACATGATTTTCGGCGGCGGCTTCATCGGGGCCATAGTCATCTTTTTTGTCGCCAAAATGTTCGGCAAGTAATCCAGCGCTCTTTGTGAATTCCCGCTTCCTCCCGCTTCTTTCCTGCGCCCTTCTCGCCTGCGCCGTCCTGCCCCCGCTCCCGGCGCAAGACTCGTCCACCATCACCTTTGAGCGCGCCCGCCAGACGGGCGTGTTCACCGCCTACTTTGAAAACGACAAATTCGGCGACACCGACCAAAACTACACCAACGGAGCCAAGCTCTCCTGGCTGACCAGCGACCTCACCGACTGGGGCCAGTCCGGCTGGCGCCAGAGCGTGCTCAACGCCCTTCCCTTCATCAATCGCGGCCAGACCCAGAAGAACTTCGGCTTCGCCATCGGCCAAAACATCTACACGCCGCAAGACTCCACCGCCCCTGTCCCCGACCCGACCGATCGCCCTTACGCGGGCTGGAGCTACGCCGAGATTTCCTTCATCTCCAAGACCTCCACCCGCGCCGACATCCTCTCGCTCCAGGCCGGCATCGTCGGCCCCTCCAGCGCCGCCGAGGATACCCAGAAAGCCGTTCACGAATGGATCAACACGGACATCCCCCAAGGCTGGGATTTCCAACTCAAGGACGAACCTGGCGTAAACGTGGTCTACGAGCGCCGCTACCGGCTCGTCGCGCGCACCCTCTGGGAATCTATCGGTTTTGACTTCATCCCCCACGGGGGCTTCTCGCTCGGCAACGTCCAGACCTACGCGAACCTCGGCGGCGCCGTGCGCCTCGGCCTCAACCTGCCCAGCGATTTCGGCGTCGGCCTCGCCCGCGGCGGCTCCATGGGCGCGTCGCCCATCGACGACCTCGACCCGCGCATCAACCCCGACCGCGACTTCAGTGTTTTCCTCTTCGCCGGCGCCGACGGACGAGCCGTCGGCCGGGACGTTTTCCTCGATGGCAACACTTGGAAAGACGGCGGCCCGTCCGTCGACAAAGAGCGCTTCGTCGCCGACGTCCTCGCCGGGGTCGGCGTCATCGCCGGGCGTTGGCAACTCACCGGCACCTTCGTGCATCGCACCAAGGAATTCGAGACCCAGCCCGATCCCTGGAGCCGCTTCGGCTCCCTCACCCTCTCCGTGGCGTTTTAGACCCTGCGCGCACGTTTCACCCCGCTGTATCAGAATAGAACTACATCCGACAACCTCCCCTCCCTCCCCGTCATGCTCTCCTGGACCATCACCTTCCTCGTCATCGCCCTCATCGCCGGTCTGCTCGGCTTCACTGGCATCGCCGGCACCGCCGCCGGCATCGCGAAAATCCTGTTCTTCGTGTTCCTCGTGCTCCTCGTCCTCTCCCTCCTCTCCGGCGTCGTCCGCGGCAAGCGCTGATCGGCCTGCTTCGCCGAACCCAACCCGGCCCCCGCGCTGCCAAAAAGCGGCCGGGCTCCTCCCCTTTTCCCGTCGACCGGCTCGTCCGCCCCTCCACCCGCGACCCCTCCTCGCCATGCACATCCGATTCGGATTCGAAATCGCCTACGATCTGCCCGCGCCCACCTCCATGGTGTTGCTCCTGCTCACCCGTCCCGAATACGCCGCGCGCCTCCGCCGCCCCGAAGTCATCCGGCACAACGCCGGCCCCGGGGTTGAAACCAAGACCTTCCGCGACCCCTTCGGCAACCACGCCGCGCGTCTCCACGCCCCGGCCGGCACCCTGGTGCTCAGCCTCGAGTCGCTCTGCGAGGTCTCCGGCGAGTACGACGCCGTGCGCCCCGACGCCACCCAGCACGAGATCGCCGACCTCCCCAACGACGTGCTCTCCTTCCTCCTCCCCAGCCGCTACTGCGAAAACGACCGCCTCGGCGCCTTCGCCTGGTCGCGCTTCGGCCACATTCCCCCCGGCTGGGGCCGCGCCCAGGCGGTCTGCGACTACGTCCACCAGCATCTGCGTTTCAACTACAAGCTGGCCCGTCCCACCCGCACCGCCTTCGACGCCTGGGAGGAGGGCATCGGCGTGTGCCGTGACTTCACCCACCTCTCCATCGCGCTCTGCCGCTCGCTCAATATCCCCGCCCGCTACGCCACCGGCTACCTGGGCGACATCGGCGTGCCGCGCGACCCCGCGCCGATGGATTTTAGCGCCTGGTTCGAGGCCTATCTGGACGGCCAGTGGTTCACCTTTGACGCCCGCCACAACCGCCCGCGCATCGGCCGCATCGTCATGGCCCGCGGACGCGACGCCGCCGATTGCGCGCTCACAACCACCTTCGGCCCGCACATCCTGCGCTCCTTCCAGGTGATCACCGAGGAGGTGCCCGCGCCCACCCCCGGCGAGCCCTCCCTCGTGCTCGCCTGAGCCCGCCGCTCCCCCCTGCGCACAAAACGCCCACCGCCCCTGCGCGCTTCCTTGCAAAACGCCCGACCCGAACGCGTCTCCCGTCATCCTCCGCGCCGGTTTACTCCCTCTTCTCCAATTACTTGATACGCAAAATCGCTCGCTTGGCACATGCGCTGCAAACCTTGGGGCCAGACCATCAACCACCCTCTAAAATCATGCACACCACTCACCCCACCGCCTCCGAGATCCACGCCTCCATCGTCGAGCATTTGAACAATCTCATCGCCATTTGCAAAGACGGCGAAGCCGGCTACCGCACCGCCGTCGACGACATTTCGGACCTGGAGTTAAAAACCCTCTTCACCCGCCTCGCCCGTCAACGCGCCGAGTTCGTCGCCGACCTGCAACTCTGCGTCAAACGCCTCGGTGCCGAGCCGCGCGATTCGTCCTCCGTGACCGGCGCCATCCACCGCGGCTGGATCGACCTGAAGGCCGCCGTCACCCGGAAAGACACCCACGCCGTCCTCGCCGAGTGCGAGCGCGGCGAGGACGCCGCCGTCGCCGCCTACCGCAAGGTCCTCGCCGATGCCCCGCTCGAGTCCGCCCACCGCCTCCTCGTCAGCACCCAGGCCGCCGCCGTGCAGGGCGCCCACGACGAGGTCCGCGCCCTGCGCGATCATCCCGCCTACCTCCCCAAACCCTGAGCCCCCGCCCATCCCATGTATCCCGACGAGCACTACACCGCCCACCTCGCCCTCATCCCCGTCCCCGCGCTCCCCGCGGTGCCCGCCCGCCTCCACTTCCATCCAAACCTTAATTTCTCTCCCTCCATGAATAAAATCACCTCCCTCGCCCTCTTCGTCGCCGGCATCGTTCTCCTCGTATTCGGCCTTCAATCCTCCGATTCCGCCGCCTCCTCGGTCAGTGAGGCCTTCACCGGCGCGCCCACCGACAAGAGCATCTGGCTCATCGTGCTCGGCGTCATCGGCCTGCTCTCCGGCGGCGCTGGTTTCTTCCTCGGCTCCCGCAAGTCGTAACCACGCCGGAGGCGCGCTCGCCTCCCCGTCTCGCAAACCCCACCGCCGGCCCCGCACCGGCGGTGGACTTGTTTAATCGGTCCCCGTCGCTCCTCTCGCACTTTCGCCGCCTTTCATGCGCATCTGCCATTTTACCAATACGTTTCTTCCTCACGTCGGGGGCGTCGCCCGCGCCGTGCAGACCCTCCTGGAAGACCAGCGCCGCGCCCGCCATCGCGCTCTGATCGTCGCCCCCGAATTTGCCGAGGGCCCCGCCCCCGCCGACATCGAGCGCTCCGTCGCGCGCATCCCGGCCTTCACCCATTTCAACGCCAGCGATTTCTCCGTCCGCATCCCCTTCGCCGCCGCCCTGTCCGACCGGCTCTCCGCCTTCCGCGCCGATCTCATCCACGCCCATCATCCGTTCCTGCTCGGCGACACCGCCCTGCGCGAAGCCGCCAGCCGGCAGGTTCCCGTGGTGTTCACCCACCACACCCTCTACGAGCGTTACACCCATTATCTGCCCATCGAGAGCGAGGCCCTGGGCGACTTCGCCGCCGAGGTCGCCACCCGTTTTGCCAACCGCTGCGCCGCCGTCATCGCGCCCAGCGAAAGCGTGCGCGAACTCATCCTGTCGCGCGGGGTCACCGTGCCCGTCCACGCCATCCCCACCGGCATTGATACCCGCCGCCTCGCCTCCGGTCGCGGCGCCCGCGCCCGCTCGCGTTACCGACTGCCCGCCGAAGCCCCGGTCATCGGCCACCTCGGTCGCCTGGCGCCGGAAAAAAACCTCCCGTATCTCGCCGGCGCCATCGCCCGCGCGCTCGTGCTCCACTCCGCCGCGCGCGCCCTCATCATCGGCGACGGCCCGTCCCGCGCGGAGATGGAGAACACCTTCGCCACCGCCGGCGTCGCCGACCGCGTCGTCTTCACCGGCCAGCTCACCGGCCCGCGTCTGCTCGACGCCTGCGCCGCGATGGATCTTTTCGCCTTCGCCTCCACCTCGGAGACGCAGGGCCTGGTGCTCGCCGAGGCCATGGCCGCCCAGTCCCCCGTCATCGCCCTTGATGCCACCGGGGTGCGCGAGGTCGTGCGCGATGGTGAAAACGGTCGCCTCCTCCCCGCCGACGCCCCCGCCGACACCTTTGCCGCCGCGCTCGACCAGGCCCTGCGCCAGCCCGGGCTGCTCGCCCGCTGGTCCGAGTC
>JBBRHC010000037.1:0-18544 GCA_038223295.1 Opitutales bacterium | reverse complement strand
GTCGGGGTGCGGTCGAGGTGTTTGCGCAGGGCGCGGGAGAGGTGCTCCGGCGTGCAGCCGGCCAGGCGCGCGAGCTCCGGCGTGCCGAGCGCGAAGTGACGCGGCTCCTGGATGCGCGCCAGCGAGCCCGCCAGCCAGGCGGGCACGCGACCGGCGGCGCGGCGGCTCTCCAGTCCGGCGAGCAGGGCGATGACCCCGGTCAGCAGCGCCTCGGTCGAGAGCGCGTCCCGTGCGCCGGCGGCGAGATCGCGGCTCAGCGTGCGAAGGCGTTCGAGGTCGGCGGGCTCGAGGCGCCACTCGCGCTCGCGGTGATCCTTGGCGGCGAAGTAAACCGCGCGGCGCCCGAGGCGGCGTTCCCAGAGCTCCCGCCAGAGCGGGCGGGGAAAGGCGATGTTGACGAAACGCAGCATCGCGCCCGTGCGCAGGGCGGAAAAGCCGTGAACGTCGTCGGCGCGCACCAGGACGAGGAGCCCGGCCACGAGCGGGCGGCGCTCGCCGTTGATGAGTTGGAACCCCACGCCCTCCTCGACCCAGAACAGCTCGTGGAAGTCGTGGGTGTGGCAGCCGGGCTCCTCCGCATGGGTCGTGTATTGCCAGTGCGCATAGGTGCAGCAGTGGCCGGGGGGGAGGTGATCCAGCGTAAGACAGCGCATCAATATACCGTAATTTACCGTCACCCTTGCGGAAGACGCCCGGCGGGCAATCTGTTAAGCTGATCAACCCACTTTTACCCTTCATCCGTCTTTCAATAATCCCATGCCCCGCATCGCCTTCCTCTCCACCGCGCACATCCACACCAAGGCGTTTATCGAAAACGTGCTCAAGGCGACCGACGGCCGCGTGGTCGCCGCCGTCTGGGACGACGTCCCGGAGCGCGGGCTACGCTACGCCGAAATGGCCAAGGCGCCCTTCGTGGCCGACCTGGATGCCGTGCTGCGTGACCCGTCGGTGGACGGCTTCGTGATCTGCTCGGAAAACACCCGCCACCTCGCGCTGCTTCGCGCCGCGCTGCCCGCCGGCAAACCGATCTTTTGTGAAAAGCCGCTCGTCACCACCGCCGCCGAACTGGCCGACGTGAAGGAACTGCTCGCGCGCTACCCGGCGACCGTGTTTTGCGGTTATTTTCATCCGTTTGGCGGGGCCATGCTCGCGGCGGCCGAGATGGTGCGGGCGGGCGCGTTTGGCAAAATCACCCGCATCCGCAACCGCAACGCCCACCACGCCGCCTACGGGCGCTGGTTCGATAACCCGGACCTGGCGTGGTTCTACGACCCGGCGCTGAGCGGGGGCGGGGCGTTCATGGACTTGGGCACCCATGCGCTCCATCTGGCGCGCACGCTTTTCGGCCCGGCGACCGAGGCCTTCGCCATCATCGGCAACCACTCGGGCGAGTATCCGACGTGTGACGACTTCGGCATCGCGCACCTGAAGTTTGCCAACGGCATCCTCGGCACGGTGGAGGCGGCCTGGACGCAGACCGGGGGCATCGGCGGGCTGGAGATCAATGGTTCGGAAAAATGTCTTTGGAACACCCCCACCGGCTACGTCGTCGGCGCGCCCGGCAAATCCGGCGAACGCCTGGTGTCGTCCACGCTTCAGGTGCCCGCGCGCATGGATCGGTTGGTCGCGGTGATCCGCGGCGAGATCGCCGCCGAAGCCCTCCGCGACGACCTCGCGGCCTGCATCGATGCGGTGGAGATGATGGCCGCCTGCTACGAGTCGGCCAAGACCGGGCGCTGGGAGAAAATCGGCTGATTTTTTAACCGACCAACCGTCAACCGACCAACCGTCAACCAACCAACACGCGTCCATGCTTCCCGCCTCTCCGCTGCTCCAGCTCGTCCCCGCCCGCGTCGCCACCGCGCTCGGCCGCATTCGCGGTCTGATCTGGCGCGAGGTCGCCCGCCTCGACGGCATCCAGGCCACGTCGGCCGCGCCGACGCATCGCACGTTCGCGGAGGCGGGCCGCGAGGCGCTCGCACCGGTGTCGACGCCGGTTCACTGGGGCATGTTGTGGGATCAACGCTGGTTTAAGCTCACGGTGCCGCCGGCCCTCGCCAAACGCGCCGATCTCTACCTGGCGTGGGACGACCAGGCGGAGGCGACGCTTTATGTCGCCGGCGTGCCGCACTATGGCTTCGACGTGGCGCACAAACAGGCGCCGCTGCCGCGCGGCGCGCGCGAGCTCTGGGTCGAGGCGGTGGTGAGCCATACCGGCATCTGGCATCCGGAGGCCACGGGGCTGAACGCGGCGGGCTCGTATCTGGAGGGCGCGCGCCTGCTGGAGCGCGACGAGGCTCACTGGCGGCTTTACCACGATCTGCTGGCGCTGGACGAGGTGGCGCGGGAGGAGCTGCGCGTGTATTTCGGGCCGGACGTGGCGAAGTTCGGCGGCTTCGGGCAGAGGCCGGTGTTGAACAACGTTTCGCCGCTGCTGCGCCGTTTGTTGCGCGCGCTGGAGGAGGGGCTCGACGCGTTCGAGACCAGCGGGGCCGAGGCGGCGAGCCGTCGTCTGGCCGGCGCCTACCGCGAGTTGCCGGCCGGGCCGACCGCCCTGCGCGCCTTGCTGACCGGGCACGCGCACATCGACCTCGTGTGGCTGTGGCCGGAAAACGTGGGCGAGTTCAAGGCGGTGCACACCTTCTCCACCGCGAACCGCCTCCTGGAGTGTTATCCCGAATACCGCTTCGGCTACACCCAGTCCGCGAGCTACGCGGCGGTGGGCCGCCGCGCGCCGGAACTGCTCGGCGCGGTGAAAAAACGCATCCGCGAAAAACGCTGGGACGCGATCGGCGCGACCGAGGTGGAGAGCGACACGCTGCTCGCGTGCGGCGAGGCGCTGGCGCGCAGTTTTCTGATCGGGCAGCGGCGTTTCGCCGAGCTGCGCGGCACGCCGTCGAGCCTCCTGTGGCTGCCGGACGTATTTGGTTACACGCCCTGTCTGCCCCAGCTCATGCTCGAGACGGGCGTGGATTATTTTTACACGACGAAGCTCTCCTGGTGCGCGCTCACGCGTTTCCCCTACAGCAGCTTCGTGTGGCGCGGGCATGACGGCAGCGAGGTGATCTGCCACATCAGCCATGAAGGCGGTTGCAACCAGCAGGCGAAGGCCGAGCATTTACGCTCGGGCGAGCTGGCGCACCGGCAGAGCGACGTGCATCTGGAATTCATCGCGCCCACCGGGTTTGGCGATGGTGGCGGCGGCACGACCGAGGAGATGTGCGAGCGCGCGCGGCGCTTTGCCAATCTCGCCGGCGTGCCCCGCGCGGAGTGGGGCAACCTGGAGCCGTTTTTTGATCGGCTCGGCGCGATTCGGGGCAAGCTCCCGACCTACCAGGGCGAGCTTTACCTGGAGTATCATCGCGGCACCTACACCACGCACGGCGACATCAAGGCGGGCATGCGGCGGGCGGAGCGCGCGTTGCAGGCGCACGAGGCGGCGCGCTGCGCCCTGGGCGGCGGTCCGCTCGACGAGCAGGCGTGGCGTCGGGTGGTGTTCGCGCAGTTCCACGATTACATCCCGGGCAGCTCGATCCACGAGGTGTATAACGAGGCGCGCGTCGAGCTGGCGGGCATCGCCGAGGCGGCGCTGGCGGCGGCGGCCCGGGAGTTGGCCCTGGGGAATGAAACGGACGGCGCGGCGGGGACGAAAGAGGGTGCGGGCGCGGCGCGGGAGGCGATTTTCAACCCGCTGCCGCGCGCGCGGACGCAGGTGCTCGGAGTGGCGAAAGACGGCGCGGTCGAGGCGGTGCGTTTGCCCCCGCTCGGCGGCGCGCCGCTGGCGGAGCTGCCGCGCGTGGCCGGGCTGGCGGCGGTGCGGGCGACGACCAAGCGCCTGGGCAACGGGCGCGTGGCGGCCGAGATCGACGCACAGGGCCGCGTCGCGCGGCTCGTGATCGACGGGCGCGAACTCGCGTTGCGCGCCCCGCTGGGCGAGCTGGTTATCTACCCCGACCGTCCGGCGATGTTCGAGGCGTGGGATATCGACCGCCACACGCTCGCGCTCGGCGAGCCGGTGCGCGCGAAGGCGAAGATCGTGGTCGAGCACGCCGACGCGGCGCGGGCCACGGTGGCTTGCACGCGCTCGCTGGGCGCGGCGGGCGAGGTGACGGTGCGCTACACCTTGGAGGCCGGCGCGAGTTGCCTGCGCGTGGACGTGGAGCTCGACTGGCGGCGGGAGGAGGCGCTGCTGAAGATGCTATTCCCGACGGCGTATGCGGGCCGGCAGGCGCGTTATGGCGCGCCCTTCGGCTCGGTGTTGCGCAGCCAGACGCCGGGAGAGCTGTCGGACGAGGCGAAGTGGGAGGTGCCGGCGAGCCGCTGGGCGGCGGTGACGGATGAGACCGAGGGCGACGGCCTGTTCGTGGTGACGGAGGCGAAGTACGGCTTTGCCTGTCGCGATGGCGTGTTGGGGCTGAGTCTGGTGCGCAGCGCGACCATCACCTGCGAGAGCGGCGAGGCGCACGCTAGGCAGTCGCATCCGCCCTCGCTGCGACGCACCCAGGCACCATCAAGGTTTTCCGATATGGGCAAACACCACATCGCGCTCGCCCTCGGGCGGCACGATGCCGGCGCGCCGCGCGAGGAGCAGGCGTCGGCGGTGGCCGATGGTTTGTTCACCGCCCCGGTGGCCTACCGCGGCGCCGCGGTGGACGCGGGCCTGCTCGGCATCGAGGGCGGCGATACCTTGCAGCCGACCTGGGCCAAGCCGGCGGATGTCGTCACGGGCAAGGGCGGCGGCCGCGCGGGTTTGGGGGCCTGGGTGTTGAGGTTGAACGAGACGCTGGGGCGGCGCGGGCGCGCGACGCTGCGGCTGGCCCCCGGCTGGCGGGCGACGCGAGTTGACCTGCGGGAGCAAGTGCTCGCGGGCGGCCTGGTGACGCACGACAACGCGTCGGCGATGGGCGGGGGCGGGGCGGGAGTGGAGGTGGCGTTCACGCCGTATGCGTTGATCAGTTTGCTGATCGAGCGGGCTTGAGGGGCGCGGCGCGGGCGGGCAGTCGTCGGGGATGCGAATCGGCGTCCTCGGCGGCAGTTTCGATCCCGTGCACAACGGGCACCTCGGCGTGGCGCGCGCGGTGGCGGACGCGCTCGCGCTGGACCGCGTGTTGCTGATGCCGGCGGCGCAGGCCCCGCTGCGCGACGCCGGGGTGCGCGCGACGGGAGCGCAACGCGCGGCGATGCTGCGCGCGGCGGTGACGGCGGATGCGGCGCGGGGCGACGCGCGGTGGGAGGTATCGGAAATCGAAATACAGCGGGGAGGCGTCAGCCACACGGCCGACACCCTGCGCGCGCTGCGGGCGGAGCGACCGGCGGACGAGTTTACCTGGATCGTGGGCGCGGATCAGTTGGCGCGGCTCGGGACGTGGCGCGAGCCGGAGGAGCTGGGGCGCCTGGCCGAGTGGGCGGCGTATGCGCGCCCCGGCCACCCTTGGGACGGGTTATCCATGCCGGCGATCCCCGGCCTGCGGGTGCGCCGGATCGAGCCGGCGGCGGGCGCGGTTTGGGACGTGAGTTCGAGCGAGGTGCGGGCGCGGCTGGAGCGCGGCGAGAGCGTGGCGGGCCTGGTACCGGACAAGGTGATTGAATACATCCGCGAAACCGGACTGTATCGCGTTCAATAAAATCCACATGGCTACCGATATCGCTACCGACGTCCCCACGACCACCCTGCTGCGCAACCTCATCACCGCGCTGGAAGACAAAAAAGCCGAGCACCTCGTGGTCCTGCACGTCGGCGCCATTTCCAACATCACCGACTACCTCGTCCTGGCCACGGGCAACAGCGAGCCGCACCTGCGCGCGCTGCGCATCGAGGCCGAGAAGGTGCTCGACGCCGCCAAGGTGAAGATCGCCGGAATGGAGCAGGGCGGCTTTGGCAGCGGGTGGACCGTGGTCGACGCCTACCAGGTGATGGTCCATCTTTTCACCTCCGAGCAGCGCGGCAATTACGCGCTGGAAAAACTTTGGAAAGACGCCGCCGAGGTGGATTTAAAGACGCTGGAGACCAAGGCCGTCGCCCTCGCGAAACCCAAAGTGGCGAAGGCGGCCAAGCCCGCCACGAAGGCCGCCGCCGCCAAAGGCAAGTCGGCCAAACCCAAGTCTGCGAAGCCCGCATCCGCCAAGCCCGCGCCCGCCAAGGGCGAGGCCCCCGCCAAGGGGAAGGCCCCTGCGCCCGCCAAGAAAAGCCCGGTGGCCAGGAAGGCCGCCGCGCCCAAGAAGGCCGCCGCGAAACCGGCCGCCGCGAAAGCCGCGCCGGTCAAGGCCAAGGCCAAGACGAAGAAGAAGTAGGCCGGGTGCCAGGCGAGAGCCTGGCGGGACGCGTGACGGAAAGTGCCGTCAGGGCTGTCCCTCCGGCGTGGCACGGGCGTCCCGCCCGTGAGGGAACGGGCATCCTGCCCGTTCTCTGCCGATCCCGTGGGCGAGACGCCCATGCCACTTTCGATCCGCTGAAATCACCTCCCGTTACACCCGGCTCCCGGCATGGACCCTCCCTGAGCTTGCCTCGCTCCGCGCCCGCCGGTTGGCTCGGCGATTTCTCCCCCTTTCCACGCCCATGTCCGAGATCTCCAAGAGCTACGAAGCCCGCGATGTTGAAGCCAAATGGTATGCCGCCTGGCAGGAGGCGAAGTGCTTCGCCGGCAAGGCCGCTCCGGGGCAGGAAACCTACACGATCGTCATCCCGCCGCCCAATGTAACCGGCATCCTGCACATGGGCCACGTGCTCAACAACACCCTCCAGGACGCGCTCATCCGACGCGCCCGCCTTGAGGGCAAGGCCGCGTGTTGGATCCCCGGCACCGACCACGCCGGCATCGCCACCCAGACCATGGTCGAGAAGCACCTCAAGAAAACCGAGGGCAAGGGCCGCCGCGATCTCGGCCGCGAGGAGTTCCTGAAACGCGTCTGGATCTGGCGCGACGAAAAGGGCGACCACATCCTCAAGCAGCTCCGCGAGCTCGGCTGCTCCTGCGACTGGGACCGCACCCACTTCACCATGGACCCCGGCTACAGCCGCGCGGTGTTGACCTCGTTCATCAAGCTCTTCGATGGCGGCCACATCTACCGCGGCAAACGCATGGTCAACTGGTGCCCCGTCTCGCTCACCGCGCTCTCCGACGAGGAGGTCGAGATGCGCCCGACCAAGGGCCACATCTACCGCCTGCGCTACGAGCTGGTCGAGCCGTCCACCACGACGGATGCCGAGGGCAACGTGATCCCGCTCACGCACTTGATTCTGGAGACCACCCGCCCCGAGACCATCGCGGCCGACGTCGCGGTGGCCGTCCATCCCGACGACGCGCGCTACACCCGCCTCGTTGGCAAGGCCGTCTGGAGGCCGCTTGGCGAGCGTATCCAGATTCCCATTATCGCCGACGCCGCCGTCGATCCCGCCTTCGCCGCCGGCGCGCTGAAGGTGACGCCCGCCCACGACAAGGTGGACTTCGAGATCGGCCAGCGCCACCGCCTGCCGGTAATCGACGCGCTCCACCCCGACGGCACCATGAACGAGTTCGCCGGCCCCGAGCTCGCCGGTCTGGAGCGCTTCGCCGCCCGCAAGAAGGCCGCCGAAATTCTGCACGAGCGTGGCAACCTCATCGAGGCCAAGCCCCACGAAAACAACGTCGGCCACTCCCAGCGCGCCGGCGTGCCCATCGAGCCGCGCCTCACCCAGCAGTGGTGGCTGCGCTACCCGCGCGTCGAGGAGGCGAAACAGGTGGTGCGCGACGGCCTCATCCAGATGCATCCCGAGCGTTGGTCGAAGGTCTACCTGAACTGGCTGGAAAACATTCAGGACTGGTGCATCTCCCGCCAGCTCTGGTGGGGCCACCGCATCCCCGTCTGGTATGCCAAGGGCATCGACCGCGAGACGCTCACCGAGGCCGATCTGCGCGATCCGACCAAGATCCACGTCTCGCTCGATGGTCCCGCCGACGTGGAAAACTGGATACAGGAGGACGATGTGCTCGATACCTGGGCCTCCTCCTGGCTCTGGCCCTTCGCCACCCTCGGCTGGCCCGATGCCGAGGCGCAGGCCAAGGCGGGATTCTCCCAATTCTACCCGACCACCACGCTCGCGACCGGCGCCGACATCATCTTTTTCTGGGTCGCCCGCATGATCATGGCGGGGCTCGAGTTCACCGGCACCGGAGGCGAACTCCAGCCTGGGCAAGGGGCCGAGGGCGAAGGGCAAAAGGAACAGGCGGATCAGACTTCCGTCCACCCTCGCCCCAAGCCCCTCGCCCCTCGCCTGACGGAATCCGAGCTGAAAGCGCGGATTCCGTTCAAACACGTCTATTTCAACGGCATCGTGCGCGACAAGCAGGGGCGCAAGATGTCCAAGACCCTCGGCAACTCGCCCGACCCGCTCGACCTCATCGTCAAGTACGGGGCCGACGGGCTGCGCTTCGGCCTGCTCCAGAGCGCGCCGCTCGGGCAGGACGTGAAGTTCGACGAGGACCGCATCGAGAGCGGCAAGGGTTTTTGTAACAAGATCTGGAACGCCGCCCGCTTCCGCCAGATTAGCGGGCCCATGAGCGACAACTCCTCGCTGCATGCCATTCTCTGCCGTCTCGACCCCTCGCGTTGCGACGACGACGACCACGCCATCCTCACCGCGCTGCTCGACACCACGCGCACGCTGGAGCGCAGCTTCGCCGACTTCGAGTTCGCGGGCGCGACGCAGCGGCTGTATTCGTTTTTCTGGAACGATTTTTGCGACTGGTATGTCGAGGTGGCCAAGACGCGCGTGCAGGACCCCGCCGCCAAGGACCACGCCCTCGCGGTGCAGGATCTTGTCATCCGCCAGTTCCTGCTCCTCTTCGAGCCCTTCGCTCCCTTCATCACGGAAGAGCTCTGGTCGCTGCTGGGCTACGCGCCGGCCGATAAACGGTTCCTCCAAGACACTCGCCTCGATACAGCCTCCGCCCTGGCCGCCGCCATCGCGGCGCGCGGCATCACCGCGGACCCCGTCGCCTCCGAGCGCGTCGAGAAACTGAAGCAGGTCGCCTCGCTCGCGCGCCAGCTCAAGACCGACCAGGCGGTGCCGCAAAAGCGCGACGTGCGTTTCTTCGTGCTCGCCCGTCAGGCCGAGTGGCTGGCGCTGGAAAAATCCGCCGCCAAGCTCGCCCGCCTCGTGGGCGCGGCGGATATCGGTCGCACCACCGAAAAACTCGCGTTGCCCGCCATCGTCACCCCGCTCGGCACGCTCTACCTCGACACCGGGGTGAAGATCGACGCCGCCGCCGAGCGCACGCGCCTGACCAAGGAACTCGAGGCCGTGACCAAACACATCGCCGGCACCGAGGCGCGTCTAGGCAACGAGGCCTTCACCAGCAAAGCTCCGCCGGCCGTGCTCGAGGGCGCGCGCAAGCAGCTCGCCGACCAGCAGGCCAAACGCGCCGAGCTCGACCGCCTGCTCGCCGCGCTGCGCTGAGCGACCACGCGGCGCGGGTGCGAGACCGTGCCGCGCCGGGGCGGGGTGTCACCGTAAGCGACTTCCGCGCGTGCCCCGCCCCCTGCCGCTGCCAGCGTAGGATCGAACGCGAGTTCAATGGCAGCGTAGGATTGAACGTGAGTTCATTAGCTCGACGCATTTGGACGTTTCGGTAGGGCTCGGCCGCCGGGCGCGCGGTGAAAATGCCGCGCCCATGAAACGCCGCGGTCACGATCCCGCCACGGCGGTTTTAAACGCGGGGATTTTGTCAGGGGAAGCGTCTGGGGTATACGGAAGAAGCGCGTCGCCCGCCCACCGGGGCGCGCCCGCTACCTCCTTGGTTGTGATGCGGATAACGTGTCCGGGAAACCGGCGACGTCCGCTGGTGCCACCCCCTCGGTACATTCCCATGAATATGTTTTCCACTCACTCGGGTTCCCCCGCTCGTTCGTCAGCGTGGTCGCAGGCCCTTTTGCTCGCGTTGTCCGTCACCGGTGCGTCCGGCGCGGTCATCAACGGCAATCTCTACGTCGGCAACGAAAACGATTATGTTTTCCCGCAAAATGATGTTAACGGCCCGCAGGCGGTGAACATCACCGAGCCGACGCAAATAACCGGGGACGTCTATGTCAGCCACGACGAGAGTTGGATCACCTTGCCCGGCGTGCTGACCGTGACGAGCGGCCTAACCTCCGACCGTGGTTACATCGGCTTTGGGATCCACGGGCGCGGCGTCGCCGTGGTGCGCGGGTCGAACGCGTCCTGGACGACTGCGCGGGAGCTCTACGTCGGCCACTCCGCGCCAGGCGTGTTGCTGGTCGATAAAGGCGCGCAGGTGAGCAGCCGGGGAGCTTTCTTGGGCCGCACCTTCTACGGTAGCGGCCAGGCCGTGATCGCCGACCCGGGATCGCGCTGGGTGAACCAAGGGTTGTTCCAAGTGGGAGGTCAGAGCCGGGATGTCTCGACTTTATCCCTTTATAACGGAGCGGAACTTCGGACCGATCAACTGGCGTTCATGGCTTCGAGCGGCGCCTACCTCGGTGGCACGGTAAACACCGGGGCGACGACCGTGGAATCGGGCGGGTCCGGGTTGGTGGCGTCGGTCTCGGTTGGCGGCTCCGGCGTGCTGAACACTCCCACCCTGGAGGTCGGCGCCGGCACCTTCATCGTCGACGGGTTCGCCGCCAAGTTGAACTCCACCTCGGCCAGCCTGGGCACGAACCGGAGTGGCGCGGCCAAGGTGGGCGTTTACAGCGGAGGCGTATGGACCAATACCGGCTCCATCCAGGTGGGCGGGGCGGGCGACGCCGACCTGACCGTCCACAACAGGGGTAATGTAAACGCGGATACGCTGGATATCCGCCCGAAGGGCCGGCTCGTCTTGGTGGGGGAGACGTTTTTCTCCGGTCGGCGCGAGGACGCGAGTTTGTCCGCGACGCTGGTGCTGAATGGCGGCGTGCTCGAGGCGAAGGGGTTTCACGGCACCATTGGCGCCCTGGACATGCGGGTGTCTTCCACCCTGGAGTTCTCCGGCGTGGACGTGGACTTGGCCTTCGCGGATAGCAGCGCCTTCGACTGGGGAGCCAATCTCCTGGATGTCGTGGGCTACAGCCTGAGCGACGGCTCCTCCCTGCGTTTCGGTGTAAACGCCGCCGGCCTCACCGCCGGGCAGTTATCGCTGTTCAATTTTGGCGCCCAAGGGTTGGGCGCCACCATCGACGCCGCCGGCTTTGTGACCCCGCTGAGCGCAACCGCCGTGCCCGAACCCGCCACCGCCGCGACCTTGGCGGCACTGGGCGCGCTGGGCATCGCCGGCTGGTGGCGCCGCCGCCGCGAGCCCGCGCGTGACCTCCTCGGTGCCCGCTCCGGGGACTTCCCCCGTGGTCTGGCGGAATGATTCACCCTTGCCGGGCGTGGGCTCCCCGGGGCGAGCATCGGATGCGGCTCCGCTTATTTCGGGGCCGCCGACCTGTCACGGTGGGGTTTGCCACCGCGCCCGCGCTCCCGCGCAGCCGGACTGCAAGCCCGTCACCATCCCCCATGATCCTCCGCACCGACCGCTTGCCTAGCGACCCGCCCCGCCCCGAGGCTTCCGCCTCGGCCCCCGCCGCCGTCACTTCCCCGGCGCAACGCTCCGCCAAGAAATCCGCCAACGGCGGCAAACGCCGCTGATGCGAGCGGGCGCTCTTCCCCTTCCGGACTGCGTGCGACGCAGACGGCTTTTTGCAGACGATGGCACGGCGCCGGACTGCAATTTGCAGTGCGCCTCCGACCGGGAAAATCCCGGAGCCATTTCTTTAACCTCATGCGCATCAATCACGGTCAGGGCATCGTGTTGTAGTGGCACACACTCGGCTAAATGGATGTGCGCTTTGGGTTAAATCCAAAGGTCCCCTCAGTTCCACGACGCCTCAGGCACCTCGAAAACTCTCTCCAAACTAAATCAAATTAAACGGCTTTTGCGGCCCCCTTCACCATGTCCCTGTCATCCACTCACGCGCATCTGGCTTTTTCTTTGGGCTTCTCCGGCAATTCCGGCCCGTCACTGGTGGCCGCTCCGCGATCACGGCAGGTCAAAGACTCGCTCGATCCGGTGTCTTCCCGCGAATCCGAACCGGATTTCCCCATCGTGGCCTTTTGCCACCTGAGCTGGGACTGGGTGTGGCAGCGTCCACAACAGTTTCTTTCCCGCCTCGCGCGGCGCCACCCCTTGCTCTTCGTCGAGACGCACTGCTGCGATATTCCCGTCGGTGAAGTGAAAATCCGCCTGGCCGCGGGTCACCCCAACGTGACCATCCTTCGCGTCGACCTGCCGGCCGCGCGCTGGCACGACGGCGCGTTCATCGACGCCGAGCGTCGTCGCCTCGTGATCGCGGCGCTGGCCGGCGAGCTGCGCGGACAATTTCACCAACCCGTCCTGTGGTTCAATGATCCCATGGCGGTGACGGCCTACGCCGGCTGGCTCCATGAACGCGCCATCGTCTACGACTGCATGGATGAACTTTCCCAATTCAAAAACCCCCCGCCCGGGCTGGCTGATCGCGAGCGCGCCCTGCTCACCTTCGCGGATGTCGTTTTCTGCGGTGGACGCCGCATGCGCGAGAAGCGCCTCCCCTTGAATCAAAATTGCCACTTCTACGGCACGGGCGTGGATTGCGAACACTTCGGCGCCGCGCGATTCGAGGCGCTCCCGATCGATCCGTGCATCGCCGAGATCATCCGCGCTCATCCGGGGGCCAAGGTGCTCGGCTATTTCGGGGTGATCGACGAACGCCTCGACTACGAACTTCTCGCCCGCCTCGCCGACGCCGATCCCCGGTGGCACATCGCCATGGTCGGACCCACCGCCAAGGTGGATCCCGCCGATCTTCCCCGGCGGCCGAATATTCATTGGGTGGGCCCGCGCGACTACGCCCACCTGCCCGCGATCACCAAGGGTTTTTCGGTGTGCCTGATGCCCTTCGCGCTCAACGCCGCCACCGAATACATCAACCCCACCAAAGCGCTGGAATACATGGCCGCCGGGCGACCCGTGGTCTCCACCTCGCTCTACGAAGTGCGGGCCAATTTTGGCCAGGTGTCGCGCGTGGCCCGCTCCCACGCCGAGTTCATCGCGTACTGCGCGGACGAAATCTCTTCGCCCTCCCAGCGCCGGGTGGATCGCGGGCTCGGCCTCGCCGCCGCCAACACCTGGGAGTTCATCGCGGCGAAGATGGAGAAACACATCCTCGATGTGCTGGAAAACAAGGCCGCCCCCGTCGCCAAGACCAAGGCGCCCGGCGCGCCCGCCCCGGCTATCTTCTCCCGTTCCGCCTCCCCTTCCACCTCCACCGCCGTCCTCGGCGCCGCCGCCTATGTTTGACTACCTCATCGTCGGAGCCGGCTTCGCGGGCAGCGTACTGGCCGAGCGCCTCGCCCGGCAGCTCAACAAGCGCGTGCTCATCGTGGATCGTCGCTCCCACATCGGGGGCAACGCCTACGATTGTCACGATCAGCACGGCGTGCTCATCCACCGCTACGGGCCGCACATTTTCCACACTAACTCGGCGGACGTTTTCGACTACCTGTCCCGCTTCACCGAGTGGCGCCAATACCAGCATCGGGTGCGCGCCTGCGTGGATGGTCGCCTCGTGCCCATCCCCATCAATCTCGATACGATCAACGAGCTCTACGGCCTCCACCTCGACGGCGCGGGCATGCGCGACTACCTCGCGGGTCTCGCCGAGCCGATAGATAAGGTCGTCACCTCCGAGGACGTCGTGGTGAAAGGCGTGGGCCGCGAACTCTATGAGAAGTTTTTCCGCGGCTACACCCGCAAGCAGTGGGGCCTCGATCCCTCAGAGCTCGACGCGCAGGTGACCGCCCGCGTCCCGGTGCGGTTCACCCGCGACGACCGTTACTTCACCGACACCTACCAGGCGATGCCCGCGCGGGGCTTCACCCACATGTTCGGCAACATGCTGGATCATCCCAACATCAAGGTGATGCTCAACACCGACTACCGCGAGGTGCGCGACGAGATCACCTTTGGCTCGCTCATTTTCACCGGCCCGATCGATGAGTATTTCGATTATCAATACGGACGCCTCCCGTATCGCTGCCTCGAGTTTAAACACGAGACGCACCACCGCCCGGTGTTCCAGTCCGCCCCCGTGATCAACTATCCCAACGAGTATGCCTACACGCGGGTCACCGAGTTCAAATACCTCACCGGCCAGGAGCACCCGCTGACGAGCATCGTCTACGAGTATCCGCGCGCCGACGGCGACCCGTATTACCCGATCCCCAGGCCGGTCAACGCCGCGCTCTACAAGCGTTACCAGGCCCTTGCGGAGGCCACGCCCGATGTCCACTTCGTGGGCCGTCTCGCCACCTACCGCTACTACAATATGGACCAGGTGGTGGCCCAGGCGCTGACCGTTTTTGGCAAGCTCGCCGGGCTCTCGCGCCCCGAAGCCCTGGCCGCCGCTTAGGGTCGCGGTCCGGCGAGCCTCGCCCGCCGGCCAGTCAGTTCGTTCTTTTCCTCGGCGCGGGTCGATTTTCAACCCTGCCGCTCACCTCCAATCCCTCGCCGCGATGTTCCCGAACTCCTCGATTCCCCGTCCCGAATACCCCCGACCGGACCGGCAGCGCGGGCGGGTCGAGGGCGTGGATTGGTTGAATCTGAATGGCCCGTGGCAATTTCGTTTCGACCTGCGGCGCGCGGGGGAAATCGAGCGCTGGTACGACTCCGGGGGACCGGATTGGCGCGAGCAGATCATCGTGCCGTTCTGCTGGGAATCCCTTGCCGCCTGGGGCGAGGGCAATGCGGCCGGCAACGACCACTACTACGCGACTCGGGTCTACATCAATCCGTTCGAGGTGACGCGGGAAAACCACCGCCACGCGCCGCGCCACGAGGTCGGCTGGTATCGCCGGCTCGTTACGGTCCCGAACACGCCGCCGTGGCGGGAAAGGCGTGTCATCCTCACCCTCGGCGCGGCGGATTTTTTTACCGATGTCTGGTGCAACGGCGTCCACCTCGTCCGCCACGAGGGCGGCTACGTCCCCATCGAGGTCGATCTCACCGACGCCCTCCAGGCCGCCACCGGCGCCACCGCGGGGCGAGAGGGTTTGATCGTTATCCGGGTCGAGGATCCGATGGATAACCGCGAGCAGCCGGTGGGCAAGCAGTGGGGCTGGTACACGACGACGAGCGGCATCTGGCAGACGGTGTTTCTCGAGCCGCGCTCCGTCATCCACATCGACCACTTCCGCATCCTGGCCGATATCGACGCGGGGCGCGTTCACTTCGAGGTCTTCGGGAACGGTTTGGAAAAGGCCTACGCCGTATCCGTGGAGATAATACCACCCGAGGCTCCCCCGCACCGCGCCGTGCTCACCCCCGCCGACAGCGGCCTTTCGCTGGCGGGGGACGCCGAGGTGCATCCCGTCACCCTTTGGGACCCGGGCAGTCCCCGCCTATACCGGGTCGTCTTTCGCGTACACGATGACGACCACCGCGAAGTGGATGTGGTCCACGGCTACTTTGGCATGCGCAAGATCAGCACCGCCCCGGCCGACGGGGGCGGCAACGGCCCCGCCGCGCTATGTCTTAACAACAAGCCCATCTACCTGCGCGGCGCCCTTTACCAGAGTTACCATCCCGACGGCGTCTACACCGCGACCGACGCCTCCGTGCTGCGCGACGACATCGCCTACGCGCGCCGCGCCGGTTTTGATTTCCTGCGCGTCCACATCAAGCTCGATGACCCCATCCTGCTCTACTACGCGGACACCCTGGGCATCCTGCTCATGCAGGATTTCCCCAATTTCGGCGAGGGTGGCGACACCCCGCTGGGTCGCGATCGTTTCGAGGTGATGATGCGCGCCGGGTTTCGCCGCGATTTCAACCACCCGTCCATCATCGCGTGGTGCATTTTCAACGAGACCTGGGGCTTTGGCGGGCAGACCGAGTTGATGAAACTCATCACGCCGCACCTGAAGACGCCCGAGCAGGATCGCGAGGCGCGCCGCGCCGCCAGCCGGTCCGCGTTCGCGTGGGTGCATCGCATGTGGTCGCTCGCCAAGGAGCTCGATCCCACTCGGCTGATCGAGGACATGAGCGTGGTCGTCTGGGAGCATCTCGACGCGTACGGACACGTCGATACCGACATCAATTCCTGGCACTTCTACATCGACGACTACGACCGGGCCCGCGCCCATATCGCCGACGTGGTGGCCAAGACCTACCGCGGCTCCACCTTCAACTACATCGCCGGCCGCGAGCAGCGTGACGCGCCGCTGATCAACAGCGAATACGGCGGCGTCGGCGCGCTCGATGGCGATCGCGACATCAGTTGGTCGTTCAAGTTTCTCACCAACGAGCTGCGCCGCCACGGCCAGCTCTCCGCCTATATCTTCACCCAGCTCACGGACGTGGAGTGGGAGTACAACGGCTTCCTCAACTACGACCGCACGCCCAAGGAATTCGGTTACGATCCCGCCATCATCAACCAGGGCGACGTGCTCCCCATCGACGCGCCGCCGATTTGCCGCGTCGCGCCGGGCGGGCGGGTGGAGGTGGAGGTGTTGTCCTCGCACTATTCGCGCCGCCGCCGCGAGGGCGTGAGCCTGCACTGGGTCTACTCCGGGATGGACGCCCTCGGCACCGAGCACGCGGTGCTGGCGCGCGGGCGGGTGAAAATCCCCTTTACCCACCACCGGGTGGAGCTGGCCCGGCGCATCACCGTGGAGCTGCCGACCGAGCCCATGTTGTGTACGCTGGCGGTCGCGGCCGTGACGCCGCAGGGCGAGACGGTGGCGAGCAATTTTATCCAACATCTCGTAGGCGACGGACCGCCGCCCGAGCGCGAGGAGCGCGGCCCCACGCTGGTGCTCCGGCGACGCGTCCAGGACTGGGCGGCCGCCGAGTGGAGTCTGGGCCCGGTGTCTTCCGCCGATGCCGCGCGCGACGGCGTCGCCGCCGGGCACGGGGCGGGTTACTTCGAGTGGCACTTCACCGATGGCGCGCTGCGTCGGCTGCATCGCGCCTTGCGGGTGCGCGTGCTGATGGAGGTGTCCTCGCGCCGTTACGACACGCCGCAAACCGGCGGCCATCGTTTCCCCACCTGGTTCGAGCTCACGGTCAATGACGTGCCGGTGTATCGCACGCTCCTGCCCGATCATCCGCACGATACGCGCGGCGCGCTCAGTTACCTGCGCGGCGGACGCGGCGGCTATGGTTACCTCGTGCGCGCCGTCTTGGAGGACGGCACGCTGGCGAAAGTCGCGGCGTTGGCGGCGCCGGATGGCGTGTTGCGTTTGCGCTGCGCCGTGCCGGGCCTTGCGCCCGCCGGAGGGTTGGGCGTGTACGACCACGATTGCGGACGCTACCCCATCGGTCCGACTCTCGTGGTGGAATGGCCGCAGGTCTGAGGCTGTCGCATCCGAGCCGCCGCCCTCAACGTGAACGTGTCCGACCTCTTCATGCATACCGCGCCAACATTTCCGCCGCTGGAGCTCTGGGGCGGGGTGGAGTGCTCCTGCGTGCGTATCGGCGAGCGTTTGGAGGACCAACAAGCGCGGAGCGGCCACGATGCGCGGCCGGATGATCTTGATCGTTTCGCCGCGCTCGGGCTGCGGGCGCTGCGGCAGCCCGTGTTATGGGAACACCACGCGGGCGCGCCCGTCGACTGGCGACGGACCGACGAGCGGATGACGCGGATACGCGCGCTCGGGCTGCGGCCGGTGGCGGGGTTTTTGCACCATGGGGCGGGGCCGCTCGCAGGCGGGATGATCGATCCCGGTTTCGTGGACGGGCTGGCGGCGTTCGCGGGCGAGTTTGCCCGGCGTTATCCGTGGGTGGAGGACTTCACGCCCGTGAACGAGCCGCTGACGACCGCGCGTTTCGGCGGGCTCTATGGGGTGTGGCATCCGCACGGGCGGAGCCTGGAGGTGTTCACCGCCGCCCTGCTCAACGAGTGCGCCGCGATTCGCGCCGCGATGCGCGCGGTGCGGGCGGTGAATCCCCAGGCGCGTCTCGTGCAAACCGAGGACGTGGGCAAGACGCACGCGACCCCGCTGCTGGGTTACCAGGCGGAGCTGGAAAACGAACGCCGCTGGCTGAGCTTCGATTTGTTGTGCGGCGCGCTCACGCCCGAGTGCCCGATGTGGGGTTACCTGCGCGCGGGCGGGGCGGGCGAGGCGGAGTTGCACGAATGGCTCGCGGACCCGTGCCCGCCGGACCTGCTCGGGATGAACCACTACGTCACCAGCGAGCGCTTCATCGACGAGCGGCTCCACCTCTACCCGGAAAGTTTTCACGGCGGCAACTGGCTGCATGCCTACGCCGACGTGCCGGCGGTGAGGGCGTTCGAGGGCGAGCGGGCGGGGTGGGGCGGGCTGCTCGGCGAGCTGTGGACGCGTTACCACCTCCCCATCGCGATCACCGAGGCGCAGCTCGCCTGCACGCGCGAGGAGCAGGTGCGCTGGCTGCTGGAGGCGTGGCGCGCGGCCGGCGCGGCCCGGGCGGCGGGGGTAGACGTGCGGGCGGTCACGGCTTGGGCGCTGCTCGGCGCCTACGACTGGGATTCGCTCCTGTTGGACTCCAGGGGTTCCTACGAAACC
>JBBRHC010000036.1:0-18711 GCA_038223295.1 Opitutales bacterium | reverse complement strand
GGTGTAGATTTTACCCATCTCGATGGGGGCGCCGCCGGACGAGCCGCCCTTGCCGCCGCCGCCGGCACCGCCGCAGACGGCGTCGATCTCCTGGATGGCGCGCGCCATCGCGGCGCCGTTGTTGGAGTAAACGAAGACCTTGCCGGAATCGTCGTCGGAAATGTCGATCTGCGCGCCGGTGGTCTCGACGATGCGGCGGATGGTTTTGCCACCAGGGCCGATCAGGGCGCCGATCTTCTCGGGGTTGATCTGGATGGTCTGGATGCGCGGGGCGAAGTTGCTCAACTCCTTGCGGGGCGCGGGCAGGCTGCCGAGCATGACGCGGAGAATCTCGACGCGGGCGTCGCGGGCCTGGTGAATCGCGACCTTGGCGATCTCGAAGGGCAAACCCTTGATCTTCAGGTCGAGCTGGAAGCCGGTGATACCCTTGGTGGTGCCGGCGATCTTGAAGTCCATGTCGCCGAAGTGGTCTTCCTCGCCGAGGATGTCGGTGATGGTCGTCCACTGGGCGATTTTGCCGTCGGCGTCATTGCGCGTCATCAAGCCGCAGGAAATGCCCGCGACCGGCGCGATGATGGGCACGCCGGCGTCCATGAGGGCGAGACAGCCGCCGCAGACCGACGCCATCGAAGTCGAGCCGTTGGAGGCCATGATCTCGGAAACGACGCGGATCGAGTAAGGGAAAACATCCTCCGGCGGCAGCACGGGCACGAGGGAACGCTCGGCGAGCGCGCCGTGGCCGACCTCGCGGCGACCGGGCGAGCCGTAGCGACCGGTCTCGCCGACCGAGAAAGGAGGGAAATTGTAGTGGAGGATGAAAGACTTGGAAGTCGCGCCGCCGGTGAGGCCATCCATCTCCTGGGCTTCCTTGGTCGGCCCGAGGGTGGTGATGGCGATGTTCTGGGTATCGCCGCGCTGGAACATGGCCGAGCCATGCACGCGGGGCAGCACGCCGACGGCGGCGAGCAGGGGACGAAGATCGCGTTGCCCGCGACCATCGGCGCGCACGCCCTTCTCCAGCACGGTGTTGCGGTAGGCGGTGTATTGCAGGTCCTCGAAGACGACGGAGAGGTCGACGTCGGTGAACTTTTCCGCGCCGAGCTCGGCGGCGAGGGCGGTTTTGGCCTCGTCCTTGAGCAGTTTCACGGCGGCGCCGCGCGCGGCCTTTTCCTTGCCGAAGATGGCGGCGGACAACCGTTCGGCCGGGACAACGCGTTCGATGATGGCGCGGGCCTCGGGCGTGGCTCCGACGAGGTTGAAGGTGGCCTTGGGTTTGCCGACGAGCGCGACGAGTTCCTTGATCGCGGAGATGATGGGTTGAATGGCCTGTTGGCCAAACTCGAGGGCCTCGATGAAACGCTCCTCGCTGATCTGGTCGGCGGAGCCTTCGATCATCAGCATGTCGGTCTCGGTGCCGACGTAGATGAGGTCGAGCGAGCTGGTCGCCATCTGGTCGAGGTTCGGATTGGCGACGAACTGGCCGTCGATCTCGGCGACGCGCACGCCGGCGATGGGGCCGGACCAGGGGATGTCGGAGATGGCGAGCGCGGCGGACGCGCCGTTGATCATCGGGATGTCGGCATCGTTGATCTGGTCGGCGGAGAGGAGCTGTCCGATGATCTGCACCTCATTGAGGAAACCCTCGGGGAAAAGGGGGCGGCAGGGGCGATCACAGAGGCGGGAGGTGAGGATTTCCTTCTCGGAGGGGCGGCCCTCGCGTTTGAAATAGCCACCGGGGAAACGGCCGGCGGCGGCGTATTTCTCGCGATAATCGACGGTCAGGGGGAAAAAATCCTGGCCGGGCTTGACCGAGGCGGAGACGCACACGGTGACGAAGAGGTTGGTCTCGCCGACGGCGACGTTGACCGCGCCGTTGGCGAGGGCGGCGTAAGTGCCGGTGGAGAAAGTGATCCCGAGGGCGGGAACGGTGACGGAGTGCTTTTGCTGCAGGGACATGACGAATGCTTTCTAGGGATGTATCGATTGCGGATACGGTTGCGCGTCGCGGATGGATCGAACGGGCGGCGACGCGCGGCCGCAGGTTCGGGGTTATGGTTTCACGGCCTGGGGCGCGCGCGGAAGGTGGTTCTCACTAAAGAGAATGGCCGCAAAGAGGCGCAGAAGGCGCAAAAAAGTCAGGGAAAGAGGGGAAATCCAAGGAACGCGGCGGGCGCATAAAGACGACCGGGGCCATGACTCGGTTCGTCGGCTGGACGAGAGATTTCCATTTGGCGCCCGGCCCGAACCCAAGGAAGGGCGCGGGCCGGGAAACAAATGGAAAAGTCCCGTTCCGGAGGCGCGGCGATGTCGGTAAAGACAAGAGGCGACCTGCGGATCAGGTCGCCTCTTAGAGTGGGCAATTACTTGCGGAGGCCGAGTTTGGCGAGCAGCTCGGCGTATTTGTTAACGTCGTGGCGCTTCACGTAGTCGAGCAGCTTGCGACGGCGGCTGGCCATCTGGAGGAGTCCGCGGCGGCTGTGAAAATCTTTGCGATGGGTGCGAAGATGTTCGGTGAGGTGGTTGATGCGCGCGGTGAGCAACGCGATCTGGACCTCGGACGAGCCGGTATCTTTGTCGTGGTGCTTGAACTGGGCGATGGTTTCGGGGCTGACGATGGTGGACATATTTGATTGGTTTATAGGGAGGTTACACGACTGTAGGGTGCCTTTGCAGGCTCCGTGCCACCCGCTTCGTCCACGGTGTCAAACGTGGGCTCGGCCGATAACACCGTTCCAATCCCGCGAAATGCGGAACCAGTCATGGTGCGGCCTCTTAACCGTCGAGACCTCACTAACGCAGGGGCCAACGTCTTAAATCGTGGCGGGGTGGCGCAAGGATTTTTTGGCCTTCTACGCAAAGTGTTCGCGGACGGACGGAAAATCTCCCCAAGCTACACCCCGATGCGTTTGCTAAGTCTTCTCCTCTGCGGGTCCCTCCTGAGTCCAGCCACCCTGCCGGCACTGCATGCGGCGCTCGAGTTCGAGGCGACGGAGATCGTGGTCAAGCCCTCCGAGCCGGGCCAAAAAAAACTGGAGGCGGTGTTTCGCTTTAAGAATACCGGCACGGAAGCGGTGACGATCACCGAGGTGCACAGCGGCTGCGGCTGCACCGTGCCGGAGTCACCCAAGGCTGCGGTCGCGCCCGGCGAGAGCGGCACGATCCCGGTGACCTACGCCGCCGGCGAGCGCCAAGGGAGGCAGACCCAACCCATCCACGTAACTACCTCGGATGGGACCGAATTTGAGCTCCGCCTGGTCGCGGAGTTGCCCGCGCGCATATCGTTCGCGCCGCGCATGCTCTTGTTTACCAAGGGCTCGCCCGAGCCGAAACTCGCGACGCTCACCTTCGGCGACGATACCCCGGTGACGGTGGTGGAGGTGGTATCGAAGTCGGCCGATTTTGAACTGGCCGAACCGTTCAAGCTGGAAGGCGACGTGCTCAAACTGCCGCTTCGCTACGTCGGCGTGGCAACGGCGCAGGGGCGCGGTGTGGTGAGCATCCGCACGCGCGGAAAATCCGGCGCGGAACACACCGACCTGCTCTACCTGAGGCACCAGCCGTGAATTCGGACGCGACGGGAACGGCGGCGTGGCGGGTGGGTCTTGGGTTGGTGTTGCTGCCGCTGGGCCCCGCGCTGGCGACGGCCCTGTGGCACCCGAAGCGGCCGGATTGGACGGCTCTGAGGGCACCCGAAGGTGGGGTGCGGCAAGTGGATGTGGCCACCGCGCGGGGCGAGTTTGCCGAGGCGCTGTGGCTCGATGCGCGCGAGGCGGAGGCCTACGCGGCCGGGCATGTGCCGGGCGCGTTGTCATTGAACGAAACCGAGTGGGTAACCGGCTTCGGCGCGCTGATCGAGGCGTGGGACGGGCGGCGCGCCCTGGTGGTGTATTGCGGCGGCGAGGCATGCCACGCGAGCGAGGCGGTGGCCCGGCGACTCAAGCAAGATCTGGGATTTGAAAACATCGTGGTCCTGCGCGGCGGCTGGACCGCGTGGCGCGTGGCGGAGGACGGCAAATGATGACGGGCGAGACAGGGCTCCGCAGCGTGACGATCGGGTGGCCGGGCCGGCGGGCCCGCATCGTCGCCACCTGGGCGGCGCACGGTGTGGTGGCGGGGGTCTTCGCGGCGGCGGCGGGGTTTAAGCTGGTCGATCCCGCCAAGTTCGCGACCGACATCGGGCACTACCGGCTGGTGCCGCCGGTGGTGGCGGGCGCGGCGGCGGTTTACCTGCCGTGGTTGGAGCTGGCCTTGGCGGCGGCGCTGCTAGCGCCGCGCTGGCGACGGGCGGCGCGGTGGGTGGCGGGGGCGGTGCTGGTGGGATTTTGCGCCGCGCTGGCTAGCACGCTCTGGCGCGGCATCGACGTGCGGTGCGGGTGTTTTGGCGAGGGCTCGGCCACCGGTCCCGGCTGGGCGCTGGCCCGAAACGCCGCACTGCTCGGCTGCCTCGCGCTCGGCGCGTGGGCCGTGCGCCCGGCAAAGACAGGCGTGTAGGGCGGGGTCACCGCACCCCGCCGCGCCGTCTCCGTAGCCTTTCGAACCTCCCGCTCAGACCGCCACGCCCGCCAGCGCCTCGGCCGGATCGACGCCGCTCGCGCGCAGAGTGCGAAGCGCGAGGGCGTCGTGACGTTTGGCCAGCCGCGTGCCGTAGGCATCGGTTAGCAACGGCGCATGGTAGTAGGCCGGCGAGCTCGCCCCCGGCGGCGACAAAGCCTCGATCAAAAGCAGTTGGCGAAAGGTGGACCGGATAAGGTCCGCGCCGCGCACGACCTCGGTAATGGCGAATTCGGTGTCGTCGACCGCGCAGGCGAGTTGGTAGCTGGGTAGACCGTCTTTGCGCCAGACCAGGAAGTCGCCAAAATCGCGCCCGCAGACCGCGTGCTGTTCTCCGAAAAATCCGTCGTTAAACGACAGCGCGCGCGGCTCCGGCACGCGAAAGCGCCAGTTCATCGCCAAGCCGGCGGCGTCGAGCGGCGGGAGCGGCGCGTCGGCCGGCGGACGCCAGGCGACCGGGTAAACCGGCTCGTCCTCGGCCGGAATCGCGAGGGCGGACACGTTGTCCTCGTGCGGCGCGGAAAGCGCGGTGGCGAGGTCCTTGCGCGAGCGATGGCACGGGTAGATCAGGCGCGCGGCGTGCAGCCGCGCCAGTGCGGCGCGGTAGCGCGGGAGGCGGGCGGATTGCACGATGGCGGGCGTTTCCCAGCCCAGGCCGAGCCAGGCCAGATCCTCGAGCGCGGCGGCGGCATACTCCGGCCGGCAGCGCGCGGTATCCAGATCGTCGATACGCAGGAGCAGCCTGCCGCCGGGGGCGCGGGCGCGCGCGGCGGCGAGCGCGAAGGTGCGGGCGTGGCCCAGATGCAGAAAGCCGGTGGGCGACGGCGCGAGGCGGCCGAGATAGGGTGAGGAGGATGCGGGACCCACGGTGCCCACGGGAAAACACGGAAAGACACGAAAAGGAAACGTCGCTTTCCGGGCTGGCGGCGGCGCGCCGGGTGCTTTGGGTGGCGGGATGGAAAAACTTTTGTGCGTCTATTGCGCGAGTGGGCTGACCCTCGATCCGAAGTATTACGCGGCGGGCGCGGAGCTGGGGCGCGGGCTGGCGGAGCGCGGCTGGGGGCTCGTCTACGGCGGCGGCAAGGCGGGCGTCATGGGCTCGGTGGCCCTCGCCGCCAAGTCCGCCGGGGCGAAGGTCGTGGGCGTTATCCCGGACTTCATGGTGGCGCGCGAGCTGGCCTACCACGAGGCGGACGAGTTGGTCGTGGTCAACTCGATGCGCGAGCGCCGCCGCATCATGGAGGAGCGGGCGAGCGCGTTTGTCACCCTGCCCGGCGGCATCGGCACGCTGGAGGAGTTGGTGGAAATCCTGGTCGGGCGCGCGCTCAACCGGCACGCCAAACCGCTCGTGCTCGTCAACCAGGATGGTTTCTACGACGAGCTGCTGGCCTTTTTCCGCAAGATGGTGCGCGAGCGCTTCAAAACCGCCGGCCTGCTCGAAATGATGCCCGTGGCCAACACGGTTGACGAGGTGTGGCCGCTGCTGGAGCACGCCGCCAACGCCGACGCGGTGGACGCGCTCTGGCGCTGATCTGCCCACCGCCCCCTCGCAGTCGCCCCCCCCCCGCGCGCGGAGCGGAATGTGCTCCGCACTCGCCACCCGGCTTCGGCGTGCTCTCTCTTTGATTTTTTCCCACGTGCCCGCCCTTGCTCCCGAATTTGTCCCCTCGCCGCTGCTCGCCACTCTGCTCGTCCTGGAGTGTTTATTTCTGCTCGCGGGGGGCGTGATTTTGTTTCGGCGCCGACGCTCCGCGCTCGCGCGTTTCCTCGGCCTCGCCCCAGCCGGCATCGCGACCGCGCCCTACCGGGCGAGCGAGATTTTCCTCGCCGCCGCCTGCGCCTTTGGCGGCGCATTGGTCGGCCAAACCCTGGCCATGCTGATCGGCGGGAAGTGGTTCCCCAAACCCGAGGGCGTGGAACTCGGCCTCTTCGACGTCATCGCAGGCGCGGGTTTGCAACTGGGGGTACTCGCCGGCCTCGCGCACGCCTGGTTCTGGCACCTGCGCCCCTCGCGCCGCGCCGCCGCCGCGCGCCGCTACGAGATCGACGCCGCGCCCGCTCTGGCGACTCCGGAGCCCGCGCCCGCTCCCCCGCCCGTCTCCCTCGGCGTCGCCCTGCGCGAGGGCGCGAGCACCTTTGTCACCCTCCTTCCCGTGGTCGGGCTGAGCTCGTATCTTTGGAACGCGCTACTTCATCTGCTGGGCATCGAGGCCGCCCCCCAGGATCTGGTGACGCTCTTCGCCGATACGGGCGACCATCTCGCGCTGACCATCATCATCGTGCTCGCCGTGCTGGTGGCGCCCGTCGCGGAGGAACTCGTTTTTCGTATCGGCCTCTTCCGCTGGCTGCGCACCCGCGCGCCCCGGACCGTGGTCCTGTTCGCCCCGGCCCTCGTCTTTGCCCTGCTCCATGGCAACCTGGCGGTGTTCGTCCCGCTCGTCATCCTCGCCGTGTGCCTCGCCCTCGCCTACGAGCGCGTGGGCCACCCGCTAGTCCCCATCGTCGCGCACGCGTTGTTCAATCTAAACACCCTCGTGCTCCTGCTCGCCGGACTGCCGACCTGATTCCCCTTTACCAGCGCGTGCATCCCTTCTCCGACCTCCCCGCCGAGACCATCGCCGCCTGCGGTGAACAAAATCTGCTCGCGCGCATTCGCCGCTGGCTCGGCTCCGCCATGCCCGCCGCCCCGCATGGCATGGGCGACGACTGCGCCGTCCTGCCCGCCCCCACCCGCGTCGCCGCCCGTCGCCGCCCGCTCGTCACCGTCGATCCGGTGATCTACCGCGAGCATTTCGACGACGCCATCGCGCCCCGCGCCGTCGGGCAAAAACTGCTCTCGCGCAACTTGTCCGACATCGCCGCCATGGGCGGTCGCCCCACCGCCGCCGTGCTCGCGCTCGCCCTCGATCCGCGCACGCGGCTCGATTGGCTGGAGGGTTTTTATCGCGGCCTCGCCGCCACCGCCCGCCGCCATGGCGTGCCCCTCGTCGGCGGCGACCTCGCCACCCATCGTGGCGGCATCGTCGCCAGCCTCACCCTCCTGGGCGAGACCACCGCGCCCCGAGCGCTCACCCGAGCCGGCGCCCGGGCCGGCGACTTCATCGCCGTGACCGGCGTGCTCGGCGGCAGCCTCGCCTCCGGCCACCACTGGAAATTCACGCCCCGCCTCGCCGAGGGCGCGTGGCTGGCCGCGCGGCGCGAGGTCACCGCCATGACCGACCTCAGCGACGGCCTCGCCAAAGACATTCACTCCCTCGCCCCGCCGCGCGCCCGGCCGCTGCTGTTCGCGGAGCTGCTCCCGCTGCGTCGCGGCTGCGCGGTCGCGGCCGCGCTCGGCGATGGCGAGGACTACGAGCTGCTCTTCACCCTGCGCGGCACGCCCGCCGCCGCCGCGCGTTTGCTCGCGGAGTGGCGGGAAACCTTTCCGCGCACGCCGCTCACCGTGATCGGGCGCTTCGTCGATGCCTCCGCGCCCACCGCCGGCGCGCTCGATCTCTCCGCCCACCATGGTTTCGAGCATTTTCGCTGAGCTGCGCGCCGGCGTCTCCACCGCCTGCGCCGACGAGACCCGGGCGCTCGCCGCGCGCCTCGCCGCCGAGCTGCCGCCGGGCTCCGTGCTCGCCCTCCACGGCGACCTCGGCGCGGGCAAGACCACCTTCACCCAGGGCCTCGCCCGCGGCCTCGGTATCCAGGAAGCCATTACGAGCCCCACCTTCAACATCTTCACCCTGCATCGCGGCGCCGGGCGCGTGCTCATCCACCTCGACGCCTACCGGCTCGACGGCGGCGCGCAGCTCGAGGACCTCATGATCGACGACTTCCTCGTCCCGCCCTGGTGGCTGGTCGTCGAATGGCCGTCCAGGGTCGCCGCTTGGTTGCCCGCCACCGCCCTCCACCTCGAACTCGGCCACGCCCCCGACCGCCGGCACACCCTCCGCCTCCGCCCATGAGCACCACCCTGCCCTCCGCCTCCCCCGCCGATGCCACCGCGGCCTTCCCCGCCTTTAAGGAATGGGCCGCCGTGGTCGCCGCGCTCGGCGCCGGCGCGCAGACCCTCATCCTGCGCAAAGGCGGCATCGCCGAGGGGCGCGGCGGCTTCGATCCGACGCGAGCCGCGCGCTTTTGGCTCTTCCCCACCGCCTTCCACGCCCAGCGCGAAAAACTCAAACCCGCCGCCGCGCCCTTTTTCCCCGCCGAAGCGTCCGCCCCGTCCGCCTCGTCCGCCTCGTCCGCGCTCGCACCCACGGCGACGCTTTCGGCCTACGCCGACCTGATCGAGCACCGCTTCCTCACCGCCTGGGACGCCGTCGCCGCCCTCGACCCGCACCACCTCTGGACCGAGGCCGCCGTGCGCGAGCGCCACGCCTGGTCGCAACCCGCCGGGCTCCATCTCCTGGTCGTGCGGGTTTACCGGCTCCACACCCCGGTCGGGCTTCCCGCTGGTCTCGACCTCGGCGGCTGCAAGTCCTGGATCGACCTGCCGCTGGGCGACCCCGCCGCGAGGCCCGCCACCACCGCGCTGTCCTCCGCGGAGTTCGCCCATCGGCAAAATCAGATTCGGCTCGCGCTGTCCGGAGGCTGAGACCGAGCCGCCCCGTCGCGCCCTTAAATCCACCCCTCAGATCTGGTGCCCGTGTTTCACCCGCGCGGATTTCACCCCTGCGTTTAGCCGGTCGAGCACGGCGGCCAGTTTGCGCCGTTTTTCGTCCGCCTCGGCCGCGAAGAGATCGAGCTGCGCGGCCGGCGCCTCGATCCCGGAAAACCGCACGCTCACCAGCCGCAGCGCCCGCCCGCGCTTCGTCCACGCCTTTTGCAGGAGCGGCGCGACCAGCGGGTAAAACGGCCCCTCCAGATCGCTCGCCTCGGGCAAACTTCGCCCGGCGCTCTCCTGGCTAAAGTCCCCGTAGCGCACCTTCAGCGTCATCGTTCGCGCCCGTTTCCCGTCGGCGCGGATTTGCGGCAGCAGCGCGTCGATCATGCCCTTCGCCACCCGCTCGATGGCCGCGAAATCGCTGATATCCGTCCCGAAGGTCTCCTGCTGGGAATAACTCTTCGCGTCCTCCTGCTCCGTCTCCACCGCGCGCCCATCCTCGCCGCGCGCCGCCGCCACCATCGCCCGCCAGCCATCGCCAAAAAGCGCCGCCAGCTCCGACTCCGCGCGCGCCAGCAGGTCGCCCACCGTGAGGATGCCGCGCGCCTGCAACATCTCCTCGGTCTTCGTCCCCACGCCCGGCAGTTTGCCTATGCCCAACGGGGCCAAAAACGCCGCCTCCGCGCCGGGTGCCACGACGACGAAGCCGCGCGGCTTGCGCAGTTTGCTCGCGATCTGGGCAACGAGTTTGTTACTCGCGATGCCCATGGAGACCGGGATCGTCAGTTCGTCCCAGATGCGTTTTTGCAAACCCCGCACCACCGCCTCCACCGCCGCCGCGTCGCGCAACCCGCAGGGTCCGAGGTCGAGGTAACCCTCGTCGATGGAGTTGCGCTGCACCTCCGGGGTGAGCGTCTCGCAGAGCTCGAACATGCGCCGCGACACCGTGCCATACAGCCCGCTGGTGTGGTCCAGAAGGATGAGGTCCGGGCATACCTTAAGCGCCCGCGTGGTCGGCATCGGCGTGTAAACGCCGCAGGCCCGAGCCTCGTAGCTGGCGGAGGAAATAATGCCGCGCTCCCGCCCGCCGACCGCGCACTTGGTGCCGCGCAGCTCCGGCCGGAGCACGAGTTCGCACGATACGAAAAACGCATCCGCGTCGAGGTGCACGATGGTCGCGAGGTCAGCCATGGGGTTCACCGATTGATTACACCGCTGGATTGCACCGTTGGATTGCGCATGCGTTTCCGCCCCCGCGTCCGCGCTTCAGGCCCAGGTCGCCCAGGCGCAGCCGGCCGCGTGGAGGGTCGCGCAGGTCGCCAGCGCCGCCGCCACGTCATCCGCCACCACGCCCCAGCCGCCGGGCAGGTTTTGCAGCCGCGAAATGCCGAGCGGCTTCGCGATATCAAAGACCCGGAACACCGCAAACCCGCCCACGAAGATCGCCCAGCGCCACTCCTCCACCCAAGCGACCGGCAGCGCCGGCCAGCCCAGGAAACACAGCGGCATGACCACGAACTCGTCCAATACCACCCCGCCCGGGTCACGTTGCCCCAGGCGGAATTCCGCCTCGCCGCAGATCGCCACCGCCAGGTAGAGCGCCGGTAGCGACCACAGAATCACCGCCCACCACGGCTGCCCGGCCAGCAGCACGATAAAATACACCAGCCCCGCCGCCGAGCCCGCCGTGCCCGGCCCGCGCCGCACCCGCCCCACCGGCCCCACCGTCGCCAGGTTGACCACCCACGGCGTCGGCAGAAAACGCGGCCACACCGGTTGCCCGCGCATCATTCGGTGAAGAGCGTCCAGTTGCGCCTCAGATACCGGTAGCCCGACCATACCGCGAGAAACGTGCCGATGACAAAACCCGCCAGCCCCACGTGGTGCACCAGCTCGGTAAACGACTGCAGCGGCCAGTTCGTCCAGGGCACGATATCGTTTTCCAACATCGGCACCGCGATCAGGCACCCGATGGCGATCATTTGCGTGATGGTTTTTACCTTCCCGCCGCCATCCGCCGCCACCACCACGCCTTTCGCGGCCACCACCATGCGCATGCCCGAAACCATGAACTCGCGCCCGATAGTCAAGAGCACGAACGTGATGGGCAAGTCCTCGTCATGCCGCACCAGCGCCACCATGATGCCGATCACGAGGATCTTGTCGGTCAACGCATCCATGAATTTGCCAAAATTCGACACAATGCCGCGCCGTCGGGCGATCGCCCCGTCCAGCCAATCCGTGATGGCCGCCGCGATGAATAACCCAAAAGCCAGTGTCGCCGCGCCCGGCCAACCGTTGGTCGCCCGATCAAGATACATCAAACCCACGATCATGAACATCAACGGGATGCGCGAGAGGGTCAGGATGTTGGGTAGGTTCCACATGAGGAGGTCAACTGGATGGGACAAACGTAGGGCGACCGCAAACGCAGCGCCCGCCCGCGCCCGACGCAAGGGGCTTATCTCGCTCCGCTCACCCGGCCGCGCTTTCTCGTTCTCTTTCCCCTTTGGTTTCTCCTTTGTGCCGCCTGCCTCCTCTACCACCGCGTCCCGCCACGCCTCGCTCCCATGCGCCACTGCATCTATCCCGGAACCTTTGATCCCATCACCTTCGGCCACCTCGACGTGCTCGCGCGCGCCGCCCGCCTCTTCGACCGGGTCACCGTCGCCATCGCCGACAACCCCGGCAAAAGCCCCCTCTTCACCCCCGCGCAGCGCCTCGATCTCGTGCGCGTCGTCACCGCGAAGTTACCCAACGTCCACGCCACCGTTTTCGATGGCCTCCTCGTCGAGTTTGCCCGCGCCCAGCACGCCATCGCCGTCATCCGCGGCATCCGCGCCCTCTCCGACTTCGAGTTCGAGTTCAACATGGCCCTCATGAACCGCCACCTGGAGCCGCGCCTGGAGACGATTTTCGTCATGCCTCACGAGACCTACAGCTACACCAGCTCCCACCTCGTCAAACAGGTCGCCAAGCTCGGCGGCGACGTCTCCCACTTCGTCCCCCCCGAGGTCGACGCCGCCCTCCGCGCCGCCTTCGCCCCGTCCTTGGCCCCGGCCCGCCCGGCCCCTTGAGCCCGCCGCGCCACGCCACGCCGGGGGCATTTCGGCACGGAAACCGACAATCTCGTTTTTTGTGCAAGATTTTGCACCCGACGTGCAACCCACCGGCGGGCCGCGCGTCTAGCGGTTGCCGCACCTGAGCGCCGCGTCCCGCGAACGAGGCGAAATTCGCCCCGATGGTTGGACAGAGTCCCCGGTCCGCTCCCTCTTTCCCTCACTTTTCACCGCATGCCCTTCCGCCCTCGCCGCCTCGTCCTGCCTTTCTTCATCCTCGCCGCCGCCGGCGCCGCTTTTTACTGGTGGCGGGATCGCCAGCAGCCCGAACCCGTCTCGTTCAACACCGTCACCGTCTCACGCGGCACCCTCACCCAGAGCGTCACCGCCACCGGCGACCTCCAACCCGTCGAAACCGTCGAAGTCAGCTCGCAGATCTCCGGTCTCATCACCGAGGTCGCCGTCGACTACAACTCCCGCGTCAAAGCCGGCGACGTCCTCGCCCGCCTTGATCCCGCCACCTTCCAGAGCCGCCTCTCCTCCGCCGAGGCAGAGCTGGCCAATACCCGCGCCAACCACCAGCTCGTCACCTTGAACGCAGAGCGCATAAGATCCCTCCACGACCGCAACCTCGTCTCCCAACAGGAACTCGATCAATCCGTTGCCCAGCTAGCCCAGGCCGACGCCCAGCTCCAGATCCGCACCGCCGCCGTCGAGACCGCCAAAGTCGACCTCGCCCGCTGCACCATCAAGGCCCCCATCGACGGCATCGTCCTCGACCGCCCCGCCATCGCTGGCAAGACCGTCTCCGCCAGCACCTCCGCCCCCGTCCTCTTCATCCTGGTCAACGACCTCCGCCGCCTCCAGATCAAGGCCGCCATCGCCGAGGCCGACATCGGCAACGTCAAGGAGGCCCAGGCCGTCGCCTTCACCGTGGACGCCTTCCCCGGCCAGTCCTTCCGCGGCGTCGTCCGCCAGATCCGCAACCAGCCCGTCGTCCAGTCCAACGTCGTCACTTACGCCACCCTGATCGACGTGCAAAACGACGACCTCACCCTCAAACCCGGCATGACCGCCAACGTCTCCGTCACCATCCAGGAGCGCCCCGACGTCCTCCTCGTGCCCAACTCCGCCCTCCGCGCCCGCATCCCCGACGAGGCCAAACTCCTCCCCGAGCCCACCCCCGGCGACACCGCCGCCGGATCCGGTTCCGCCAGCGCCGACCCCTACCGCGATCTGCTCGCCGAGGTCGGCTACGTCGCCGGCGGCGACGGCCGCCCCACCCGTGAACAAATCGCCCGCGTCCGCGCCCTCGCCGCCGAGCGCGGCATAGTCCTCCCCGAGCGCCGTCGCGGCGGCCGAGCCCCCACCACTGGCGCCAACGCCGAGACCGTCCGCACCCTCTACACCCCCGCCGGCACGCCCGAGTCCCCGCTCGCCCGCCCCGTCGAAGTCCGCCTCGGAATCACCGACGGCCTAAATACCGAGGTCATCTCCGGCCTCGACGAGAAAGCCACCCTCATCACTGGCCTGGTCGAGTCCACCTCCACCCCCCCCCGATCCGCCTCCAACCCCTTCTCCCCAGGCGGAGGAGGAGGTGGTGGTGGTGGCGGTGGCCCTCGTCGTTTTTAACGCCCCTCTCCACGCCCTCCCCCCTCCGCCCTCCCTCCCTACTTCCCCTTCATCCGCGTGAGCATACCCGTCGTCCAACTGCGCGACATCCGCAAAACCTACCGCAACGGCGACCTCGAGGTCCACGCCGTGCGCGGCATCACCCTCGACATCCAGCCCGGCGAATTCGTCGCCATCATGGGCGCTTCCGGCTCCGGCAAGAGCACCCTGATGAACACCCTCGGCTGCCTCGACCGCCCCACCAGCGGCAGCTACCTGCTCGACGGCATCGACGTCGCTGGCCTCGACCGCGAGGCCCGCGCCGACCTGCGCAACCAGAAACTCGGCTTCGTCTTCCAGGGCTTTAACCTCCTCTCCCGTACCACCGCCCTCGAAAACGTCGAGCTCCCCATGCTCTACGCACCGCGCCGGCCAGACACCGCCGAGATGAAACGTCGCGCCCTCGCCGCCCTCGGTATCGTCGGCCTCGCCGCCCGCGCCGACCATCTGCCCTCCCAGCTCTCCGGCGGCCAACAACAACGCGTCGCCATCGCCCGCGCCCTCGTTAACGAGCCCCGTCTCCTACTCGCCGACGAGCCCACCGGCAACCTCGACAGCAAAACCTCCGTCGAGGTCATGGGAGTTTTCCAACGCCTGAACGAACAAGGCATCACCCTCGTCATGGTCACGCACGAGCTCGACGTCGCCAGCTACTGCAAACGCATCCTCGTCGTCCGCGATGGCCGCGTCGTCCGCGACGAACCCGTCCCCCACCGTCTCATCGCCGCCGAGGAGCTCGCCAAGCTCCACTCCGCCGAACAAGCCGCCAAACTCACCTCCGCCGAGACGTCAGACTGAAGCCCAGCCAGGGCACCGCCGCCAAGCCCGTCGCCCCACTCGCCCAGTCCGCCCCCCGCCGTCCCCCGCTCGCCCCTCGCCCTCACTCGTCCCTTCCCCCCTCCCTCCGCCATGCGCCTCCTCGCCACCCTCATCATCGCCCTCCGCGCCCTGCGGCGAAACAAGCTGCGCTCCCTCCTCACCGCGCTCGGCATCATCATCGGCGTCGCCGCCGTCATCGCCATGATCAGCATCGGCAACGGCGCCAAGGCCCAGGTCGAGGCCCGGGTCGCCTCGCTCGGCCGCAACGTCGTCACGGTTTTCCCGGGTAGCGTCTCCACCGGCGGCGCCCGCGGCGGCTGGGGCTCCGCCAGCACGCTCACGGTCGAGGACGCCGACGCCATCTTCCGCGAGGTCTCCGGCGTCGTCGCCGTCTCCCCCGAGGTCCGCGACCGCAACCAAGTCCTCGCCAACGGCCTCAACTGGAACACCCTCGTCCTCGGCGAATCCCCCGACTACCTCGGCATCCGCGCCTGGGGCCTCTCCGACGGCGCCATGTTCTCCGAGGCCGATATCCGCAACGCCGCCAAGGTCTGCGTCATCGGCGCCACCGTCGCCAAACAGCTCTTCCCCGACATCGATCCCGTCGGCCAAAACCTGCGCATCCGCAACATCCCCCTTCGTATCCTCGGCGTGCTCCAACCAAAGGGCTTTAATTTTTTCGGTCAGGATCAGGACGACACCGTCATCGTCCCCCACTCCACCCACATGCGCCGGCTAAATCGCCGCACCACCGTAAACAGCATCCTCATCGAGGCCGTCGCCCCCGAGCAAATGGCCCGCGTGCAGGACGACGTCACCGCCCTCCTCCAGCAACGCCGCGGCGGCCGCGAGCCCGATTTCACCGTGCGCAACCAGCTCGAGCTGGCCGAGACCGCCACCGCCACCACCAAGGCCATGACCGGTCTGCTCGGCGCCATCGCCGGCGTGTCGCTCCTCGTCGGCGGCATCGGCATCATGAACATCATGCTCGTCTCCGTCACCGAGCGCACCCGCGAGATCGGCATCCGCCTCGCCATCGGGGCGCACGACCGCGACATCCGTCTGCAATTCCTCATCGAGGCGATGGTCTTGAGCCTGCTCGGCGGCATCACCGGCGTGCTCCTCGGCGTCGGTATCTCCCAGCTCCTTTCACAGATAAACGGCTGGCCCGTCGTTGTTTCTACCAACGCCATCGCCCTCGCGGTGGGTTTCTCCGCCTTCGTCGGCGTCGCCTTCGGCTTCTACCCCGCCCACAAAGCCGCCCAGCTCGACCCCATCGAAGCACTCCGCTTCGAATAGTCCCGCCCGTCCCCACCCGGAGCGGAGCCCGAATCTCGGCCCCCGCCCGCCCGGCCTCACGCCGCGTCCTGCGCCGGGCTTTCGACCGAGCCCTTGTCCGTCGCCTCGCGCTTTCGCAGCCGCGGACGCCGTTTGCCCGCCACCACCGAGGCGTCGATCACCACCTCCACCACATCGTCCCGCGCCGGCAGGTCATACATCGTTTCCAGCATCAGTTGCTCCAAAATCGCCCGCAGCGCGCGCGCCCCGGTTTTTAGCACGATGGCCTTCTGCGCTATTGCCTTCACCGCGTCCGGCGTGAAACGCAGCGTCACCCCATCCATCGCAAACAGCTTGGCGTACTGCTTCACCAGAGAGTTTTTCGTGTCCTGCAAAACCTTCTCCAGATCGCCGAGCTTCAGCGGCGCGAGCACCGACACCACCGGCAGGCGGCCGATGAATTCCGGGATCATGCCAAAGCGCACCAAGTCCTCCGGCGCGAGCGAGCGCATCAATGTCTCGGACGCCTCGTCGCTCCCCTCCGCCGCCCCGCCGCGCGCCAGCAACGCCCCCGCCGCCTGCGCGCCAAACCCGATCCCGCGCGAGCCGAGCCGCCGCTGCACGATGGCGTCGAGACCCACGAATGCGCCGCCGCAGATAAACAAAATGTTCTGCGTGTTCACCTGCACCAGCTCTTGGTTCGGGTGCTTGCGCCCGCCCTGCGGCGGCACATTGCACACCGTGCCCTCCAGGATTTTTAGCAACGCCTGCTGCACGCCCTCGCCCGACACGTCACGGGTGATGGAAACGTTCTCCGTCTTGCGCCCGATCTTGTCGATCTCGTCGATGTAGACGATCCCGCACTCGGCCCGGCGGATGTCGTAGTTTGCGCTTTGCAACAGACGCACCACCACGTTTTCCACGTCGTCGCCCACGTAGCCGGCCTCGGTCAAGGTGGTCGCGTCCGCGATCGCGAAAGGCACCTCCAGGACGCGCGCCAGCGTGCGCGCCAGCAGCGTCTTGCCCGAACCGGTCGGCCCCGCGAGCAGGATATTGCTCTTCTCCACCTCCACGTCGTTGAACTCGGGCGAGAGCGTGCCAACCGCCCGCTCCGGCCCGCCCGAGGCGAAAGTCAGGCGCTTGTAGTGGTTGTATACCGCCACCGAAAGCACCTTCTTCGCGTGCTCCTGACCGATCACATGCTCGTCCAGCGTGCGCTTGATCTCGGACGGCTTCATCAAGCGGAAGGTCGGGCGGCGATCCACCGCCGGCGTGGTCAGCTCCCGGTCGATGATGGTTTTGCAGACATTGACGCACGAGTCGCAGATGTACACGCCCGGACCGGCGATGATTTTGCGTACCTCGTGCTGGGGCTTGCCACAAAAAGAACAGAGATTGACGCGAGTTGCCTTGGCCATGCGAACCGGGATCCTGCCCGCCGCCCCTCGCTCAGGGAAGCCCGAAAACACCCGCCACCGAAAGTCCCGTCACCTACCCGCCGCCGAATCCACGCGAGCCCCGGAGCGCGGGCGCCCCCGCCCGACTCTGCGGGCCAACGCACACCAGGCTTCCTTCACCCTCGCGCCACGCCTAAGTTTATCGCGTGCCCATCCCCAGCCGTCTTCGCCTCGCGTTCGCCCTTTTGACGCTTCACTCGGTCGACGGGTTGGAAGCCGCCACCAATGTGCTGCCCCGCTGGCGGGAGCCCCTCTCGGTGCTTAACGAGCACGTGGTCGCGCTCAACGAAAACCTCATCGCCGCCGAGTCGCCCGACACCCCCGTGCCCGCGCTTCCCCCCGCCTTTCGCGCCGCCTGCGCCCAGCTCCTGCCGCGCTTCATGCTCGGGGCCGGCGACACCCTGGTTTTCGACCGCATCCACGGCCCCGAATCCCCCTTCCCCGACCACCATCCGCTCCGCCAACTCGCCTCCGTCCGCACCGTGCTCGCCCGCCTCGCGCTCAGCGAAGGCGACACCGCCGGCGCCCTGGCACTCGTGCGCCAGAACCTCGCCCTCGCCCGCACCATGCTTCGCGCCCAGAACGGCCTTATCCCGATCATCAATTCCGTCAGCGTCTGGCAATCCGCGCTCGATGGCGTCCACGCCCTCGCACTCGCGCCCGCCCTGACTGCCCCCGAGGCGCAAGCCCTTCTCGCCGAGCTACAAACCGACGCCGGCTTGGCGCAACTCGCCCCCGCCCGCGCCCTCCGCGGCGAGTTCACTTACGTTTATCGCATCATCGTCGAACGCATGCCCCAAACCGACGACCCCGATCTGCTGCTCTCCTCTGTTTCCACTCTGGGCATGAGCCCCCCCGAGCCACTGCAGCCCGGTGAAATCGGCCTCGGCCTCACCGACCACCCCTTGCTCGATCCCGCCGCCACGCTCGCCGCCTACGAGGCCGATCTCGCGCCCTACTTCGCCGCCCTCGCCCACTCCGCCCGCTACCCGCGTGGACTCTACGAAGCCACCACCTCCGTCACCCTCGACGCCTATCGTCAAGAGCTCGGCCACTTCTTCACCTACGCCGTCGGCGAGACCCCGCCCACTCTCACCGATATTGCCCTGGCTCGCGCCGACCTGCTCGCCGCGACCAATCCCGTCGGCAAACTCCTCGCCCTCTTTCTCACCCCGCCTTGGCGCGTATATGCCTCCCTCGCCTACCGGCGCGACGCCCAACGCTCCGCCCTCTGCGGCCTGCTCGCGTGGCGCATCCATGGCGGACCCACCACCTGGGAAGTCCT
>JBBRHC010000035.1:0-18743 GCA_038223295.1 Opitutales bacterium | reverse complement strand
GGCGGCGGGCGACGCGTTGATCGCGAATGGATCGTTCGAGCAGGGGGTGGGGGCGGGTGCGGCGCCGGAAAACTGGCGGGTGGAGGGGGAGGTCAAGGTGGAGGCGGATGCGGTGGCGGCGGAGGGCGCGCGGGTGCTGGTGATGCGCCGCGATCCGGCGTTGTTGCCGGCGACGCGGGTGGAGAGCGCGCCGTTCGCGGTGGGGGCGGGGGTGTGGGAGCTGGAGGGGGCTTATGCGGGCGAGCTGCATAGCCCGGATGTGTCGTTCAACGTGGTGGTCTCGCTGCTGAGTCAGGATGCGAGCGGGCGGGAGTTGAAGGCGCGCCGGCTGGTGGTGGCGTCGGGCCGCACGCCGTGGACGCGGTTCAAGGAGCGCTTCGAGCTGCCGGCGGGGGCGGTGAAGGCGCGGGTCGAGATCCAGTTTAACAAGACGCATGGCGACTTCCGGGTGGATGCTCTCGCGCTGAGCCGCCTGGGCGACTCGATCCCGCGCGAGGGCGGGAATCGCAAGGTGGTTTTTCGCACCAACCGGGTGGGCAACCTCTTTTATCCGGGCGACCGCGTGGGCTTCGAGCTGACGGTGGAAACGCCGGCCGAGCTGACGGGCGAGCGGTTGCGGGTGCGCTGGCAGGTGACGGATTTCAACCAGGCTCCGGTGACGGTCGCGGCCGAGACGCGGCTGGTGGCGGCGGGGCGCACGCCGGCGGGCGCGTGGCTGCAACGGGCGCCGCTCGACCTCTCGGGGCTGCCCCTGCGGGTCGGGCCGTATTACGAAATCACTACGACGCTCGCCCTGGGCGCGCCGGTGGAGGCGCGGGACACGGCCTCGTTCGCCATCCTGCCGGAGGCGGTGACGCGGGATCTGGATCCGATGGCCACGCCCTTCGGCGCGCACACGTGGAACGCGACGGTCTACGACTATTTCCCGCTCGCGGCGCGGCTCGGCCTGCGGCGCTGCCTGGTCTTCTGGAGCTGGCCGGACAAGCCGCCCTACACGCCGGAATTCAGCGAAGGTTATGACTACTTGACCCGCATCGGCTGGCCGAAGCGATTCGGGCTGGCGCCGTATGGCATACTCTATCCGGTGATGTGGGCGGAGCATCGTGACGGCCCGCAATACTCGCCCAAGGCGCTGCGCGAGGGCATCCGGGAGAGCATCCGGCTGCATAAAAAGGACGGTCTGTGGGGCTTCCAAATCGGCAACGAACCGCCTTCGTGGAATCCTGAATGGGTGAAACGCGACGTGGAGGTTTATCGCATCGTGTATGAGGCGATCAAGGAGGCGGACCCGAGCATCGTGGCCATCGGCTCGGCGATAGGCCCCAGTGAGACTTTTTTCCAGGCGGGGTTCCAGAACTACCAGGATGTCTATAACATCCACGCCTATTCCGACCTCGGGGAGCTGCGCGACGAGATGCGCAAATACCGCGAGTTGTTCAAAAAATACGGCGGCGAGAAACCCATTTGGTCGACCGAGATCGGCTCGAAAAGCCAGGGGCTGCCGAGGGATGTGATCGCGCGCGATGTCATCCGCAAGGCGGCGAGTTTCTTCGCCGACGGCGGCGCGTTTTTCACTTGGTTCGCGGTGGGCGGCATGCCCGATCCGGACGGGGAAAACACGGGCACCTACGCCGACTCGATGGATCTCTTCGACTCGCGGTACAACATGCATCTGCCGCGCATCGACGCGGTGGCGTTCTACCACCTGATCAATACGATGGCGGTGAAGAAATTCGTCGAGGAGCGGGTGTATCCGGAAGGCCCGCATGCGTTCCTGTTTCGCGACACGCTGGGCAACTCGCTCATCGTGCTCTGGAACGATGGCGCCGAGCGCGACGTGTTCCTGCCCCTGCCCGGCGTACATGAGGTGGCGCTGACGTGGTTTGACGGCGACACGCGGCACCTCGATGCCGGGGGCAAGGGCGTGCAGTTGCGGGTGGGCGACGACCCGATGCTGATCGGCTTCCGGGACGACGCGGGGGCGCTGCCCGTCGACCTGAAGGCCGCGCCCGCTGTCGCGCTCTCCGGGCTGCCGGCGGCTTTGTTGCAAGGCGGGGATGTTATCCTCACCGCGAGGCGCGCGGCGGGGACCGGGGGAGGGGCCGGGGAGGCGCAGTCGCGCACGCTCACCCTCCGCGGGCCCGCCGGCTGGGCGATCTCCGCGCCCGAGGTGAAGGCCGACGGCGACGCGGGCTTGGTGAGCTGGCGGGTCAGCGTCCCGGGGGACACCCGGGCCCGCGCGGCGGCTTTTCGCGTGGATGACGAAACTCTCGTCGCGCGGGGCGACACCGCGCTGCGTTTCTCCGTGCCGGTGCAGAGCAAGATCGCGGTCAACCTCATCCCCGTGGCGGGGGCGCGCGAAGGGGACGCGGCGGTGCGCCTCGAGTTCGTGAACCACTCGGGCGAGTCGCAGCCGATCCGCTGGAAGGCCGAGATCATCGACGAGCTGCGCATGGCGGGCGGCACTTACCAGCTCGCCGACACGAAGCCGACGACTGCGTTTTTCCAGGGCTTGGCCGCCAGCCAGCTCACGCTCGCGCCGCGCGAGACGCAGTCCCTCGTGTTGCCCCTGGGAGGCACCGACCGTCTGGCTCTCTACAAGTTGCGCGCCACGGTCACCGATGCCACCGGCAACACCGTGCGGCGCGAGCGACGCGTCGGCGGCTTTGCCCGCGTGGGGCGCGCGCTCGCCGCGCCCGTGCTCGATGGAAGGCTGGACGAGGCGATGTGGCGCGACGCCGTCGTGTACCGGCTCGATGAGGAGCGCCAGTTTAACGCGGTGGAGCCCCAAGCCAAACCGTGGGGCGGGACCGCCGACCTCTCCGCCCGGATGCGCTTCGCGTGGGACGAGGATAACCTCTACGTCGCGGTCGAGGTGGTGGACGACGTTTTCGTGAACACCCAGTCGGAAAGCATGCTTTGGAACCAGGACGGGTTGCAGTTCCTCGCCGATCCGTTCCGCGGCGATGAGCGCGGCCTGGGGCGCTACGACTACTCGCTCGGGCTGGGGGCGAAGGGCCTGCAGGCCTGGTGTCATCTTTCGGCCGATCCCGGCGCGCCCGCCGGGCTCGCTCCGGAGATACGCCTCGCGGTCGCGCCCGCCGAGGGAAAGAGCGGGCGGCGCATCTATGAGGTAGCGATCCCGTGGACGCGGCTCGCGCCCTTCCGGCCCGCGCCCGGTGCCGGGCTGGGCTTCAGCCTCGTGGTCAACGAGGATGACGGGTCGGGACGCAAATCCACCATCGGCTGGTTCGGCGGCGTGCACCTCAAGGAGACGCCCTTCGTGGGCGATCTGATTTTGGCGGAGTAGCGGAGGCGTGACCGGCTTTTACGCCCTTTACGCCCGTTCGGGCGCGGCGTGCTCGGGCGCGGCGCGGGAGGCGTCCCAGTCGGTGTAGACGGGCTTTAGCTTGGAGGCGGCGTAGGCGGAGAACTCGCGCGGCTGCCTGACGCGGCTGGCGTCGATCAATTCCGCGTATAGCGCGCGGACGCGCGCGAAGCAGCGGTGTTGATCGAACTGTTCCTCGGCGGTGGCGCGGTGATTGCAGGCCACGGGTCGCGAGGCGGAGAGTGTTTCGTCCCAGTTTTGGATTGCATCGGTGAAGGCGCGGACGTCGCCGATGGGCGCGGACCAGATATGGCTGAGCGCCAGGTTGAAGAACTCGCCGTTGCCCGGGGCACGGCTCAGGATGAGGGGCAGGTTGCAGGACAGGGCCTCGAGCAGGGCGAGGGACAAGCCTTCGTAGCGCGAGGTGAGGATGAAGCCATCCACCACCTGATAAAAGTCCGCCGGGGTGGAGAGGTAGGGCAGGCGCACGACGCGATCACTCAGGCCGCGCTGCGCGATGAAACGGTTCACCTCATCGTCAAGTTCGCCCCGGCCCACGTGGAAAAGTTTCAACTCGGAGTTGCAGTTCGAGGCTGCGGCGAAGGCCCGATAAAGCGTGAGGGGATCTTTCTGGGCGGAGGCCCGGCCCATGGTGCCGAGCACGCGGGCGTTTTCGGGCAAACCGAAGCGCGCGCGCAATTCGCGGCGGCGCTCGGGCGAAGCAGGGGCAAAGCGCGCGGTGTTCGCGCCGGTATACAAGATGGGCGAGCGGGAGGGTGGGATACCGAGGCGACGCACCGCGTAGGCGTTCTCCTCCACCGAGCAGGATGCGGTGATGCTCCAGCGGGCTAGCACGCGCTCGACGGAGTCATAGACGATGTCGAGGGGGCCCCGGCGCGGACGCATGCCGATGTAGGCATGGGGATGGTAGACGTGTATCGCACCTCCGCCCACGCCCAAAAGGGGCAGGATGCGCGCGAGGGCGCCGGCCTTGGAGCTGTGGCTGTGGATGATCTCGGGCCTCACCTCGCGCACGAGCGCACCCAGGCCTCGGAGGGCGGCGAAGTCGCTCAATGCGGGGCGGCTGCCGGTGCGCAGATTGAACGTGCGTCCGCCCTGGCGCTCGATGCGGGCGACCAGATCGCCCAGCGCCTCGCAGGCCCGGCGGTCGGAGTAGGCGAGATGCACCTCGTCGTTTTGCGCGATGAGAAAAGACGCGAGCGCTTCGACGTAGCGGAAGACGCCGTCCATTCCGGGTTCGGTGACAAGCAGTATCTTCATGAGGAGTATACGCGACGCTAGGCCGCGATGGAGAGCTGCGCCGGGGTGGGCGCGACAAGGGTGCGATAATGGGCGAGCAAGTCGTCCACGTGCCGATCGGTGGTCCAGGGATCGGCCCAATACCAGTCGTAGGCGGCGCGGCCGAGCCGCTCCGCCAGGGCGTTGTCCTGCGCCATGCGCCGCATTCGCGAGGCGAGGGCCTCGACGGAGCCATGGCTGAAGTGCAGCCCGGTGAAATCATCTCGCACGTAGTCCACGGCGGCGCAGCCGTCGGAAACGATGGCGGGCACGCCGGAGGCGGCGGCCTCCACCGCGACCAGGCCGAGGGTCTCATACCAGAGCGGGGGAAAGACCAGGGCGCGCGCGGCGCGCAGCTCGGCGCGGATGGCGGCGGGCTCGAGCCAGCCGGTGAAACGCGCCTGCGGGCAGAGGCGGCGCAACTCGGGCATGAGTTCGCCATCGCCGACGAAGACCGCCGGCAGCCCGGTGAGTCGCACCGCCTCGGCGAAGAGCCGCACGCCCTTTTCCGGCACGAAGCGGCCGATGTAGAGGAAGGGGCGGTTGCGGGCATTGTCGGCCGGGCCGTCGTCGGAACAGTCCACGGGGTTGCGCACCACGCGGGCCGGAACGGCGGGCGGCAGGTGGGGACGCAGGATGCCGAGGCTGAAGTCGGACACGCCGACATAGGAGGTGACGCGGGCGGGCAGGTTGAGCGTGTGGTTTTGCAGGGCGGTGCGGGCCACGCGCCAGAGCTTGTGGACGTAGTTGCGCCGGTCGCAGTTGCAGCCCACGCACGCGGCGGAGAGGGGAGCGCGCCGACAGATTTTCTCGGTGGCGTGATCGAAGAAACCGCCGCTGGGGCAACTGATGAAAAAGTCGTGCAAGGTGACGACGAGCGGAAAGCCGAGCTCGGTCGCGACGTTCAGGGCGAACGGGGAGAGCGCCTTCATCCAGGTGTGGGCGTGGACCAGGGTTTCCTCGGGATTTTTGGTGGCGAGCAGGGCGCGCAGCCCCGTCACGGCGCGTTGATTGCGGAGACCCGAGGCGAAGGCGCGCAGGCGGTTCGTGTCCTTGGCGATCTCGGCCTGTCCGAGGCAGATGACGCGGAGGTTGGGCGTCTCGCGCAAACCCTGCGCGACGGGCCCCACGCAGGTGAAGAGGGTGACTTGCACGCCGCGACCGGCCAGTCCGAGGGCGGACGCGAGCGCGACGGCGGTGGAGCCGCCGGTGGTGGAGGCGTAGTCGTTGAGGATGACGACTTCCTTGATCGCGCGCATCATGGGCGGACGGCGCCTTGTTGGAGCAACGCGTAGCTGGTGCGCAGTCCGCGGGTGCGGAAACGCTCGAGGTAGCGGGGCAGGTTGTAGACGCGGTAGACGAAGCGGGTCCACGCGAGGCGCAGGCCGGAAGGCCGGGCCGGCAGATGGCGTTCCACGATGTCGTCCTGTTCGCGGATGGTGACCGAGGTGTCGCCGGAAAGCTGGCCCTCGCGCAAGCGGAACTGGGCTACGCGATCGCCGGCATAGCCGAAGCGGTAGCCGGTGGCGTAGGCGCGCAGCCAGAAATCCAGGTCGGCGCAGAGGCGGTAGCGCAGGTCGAAACTGCCGAGGCGCTGGACCACGTTGCGGTGAAAGAGCATGCCCTGCTGCATGAGCGGGCTGATGCCCTGGTGGAGGAGGGAGGGGATCCAGGCCGGGTTCTCCGCCGTAGTGATGCGGTTGATACGTTTGCCCTGCTCGTCGATCAGCTCGACATCGCCGTAGAGGACCGGCGCGGGATCGGGCGTGCGCAGGTGGTGCAGCACCGCGCGGCCAAAGCCGGGCAGCAGCGTATCGTCGTCGTTGATGTACGTGAACCATTGCCAGCGGAAGGTGGCGGCGGCGATGGCGGCGTTGATGGCGCCGTAGATGCCGCCCTCGCGGCCGGCGTCGGCCACGACCAGGGCGTGCGGGTAGCGCGCGGCCAGCTCGGCGACCTTTCGCGCAGGGGTGGAGATGACGTGGCGAACGTGGAGCGGCTGCGACTCGATGGAGGCGATGGTCCGGTCCAGGAAGGGCGACAGCCCGAGCGTGGGCGTCACGACGAGGATGCATTGGTTTTCGTTCATAAAAGTCAAAGCCGGTGGATGGTGATGGAAACTTGGGTGGCGTCGTAGTTGACGTCTCCGGCGGGGCCCGGATCGACGGCGAAGTCCAGGTGCCCGCCCTTGCCGACGGTGCAGACGAGATCGAATGTGGCGGCGATGCCGCGCCCGCCCCCGAGCGACTCGGAGAAGCCGGGGCGGCCGTCCGCGAGCACGCGCACGCGCACGCCGTCGCCCTGGCTGGTGGATTTGAAGCGCCCGGACACGCGCAAGGAGCCACCGTCCGTGCTCGTCCAGCGGCGCACCGCCGAGACGGGCGTGCCGTCGGTCGCGGCGGAGGGGTGGGCGGTCTCCGCGCTGAGGGTGAAGTAAGGGTAGGACGCGAACCACTCCTCCTGCCAGTCAGTCGCGTGCGAGTCGGCCAAGGGCTCGAACTGCAGGCTGGCGCCGACGAATGAGCCGTAAGTCCACCCCGCCTCGCCCTGCCGCAGGGAAAAGCCGGAGGCGGATTCGGCGAGGCGAAAGGTAGGCTCCGGGCGCGGCGGCGAGAACTCGCCCACCAGGTAGACCGGCTCGTCGGTGAGCATATACTCGGCCGGGGGAGGCCCGGCCTTGCCGCGCAGGTCGATGAGGAGGGTGGCTCCGGCGGTGTGGATCGGGCGGGGATGCAGGGACCAGAGCAGGCGGGTGGGCGGGCCGTCCGCGGAATCGAGCCGCACGCAGTACACGCCCTCCGGCGCGGGCTCGCGCCGGATCTCGCGGGCCTCGGCCAGGCGGGAAAGCAGGGTGGCGAGCGCGACATGGGCGGGCTTGGGGGAGTTCTCCTTGTCGTCCCGGACCAGGCCCATGGTGGCGAACTGATCGTAGTCCTTTAGCAAATACCAATAGGCGCGCGCGACGTCGTTGGAAAGCAGCAGGGCGAAGGCGCGCACCAGGTAGGCGGCCTGATCGCGCTCATTGATCGCGGGGTCGCCGGGAGCCGCGCCGGGGCGGGTGGGCCAGCCGATTTCCGTGACCCAGACGGGCTTCGGCGCGCCGCGATTGTAGCGGGCGATCAAGGTGTGGAGCGCCGCGATGCGCTGCTCTATGCCCTCGGGCGGCTCGTCAAACCGGTAGGGGTGGATGGAGACGGCGTCCATGTATTCGAGGGCTCCGGCGGCGAACAGCCGTTCGAGGTAGGGCAGGGGAACGCCGGCGGTGGCGGCGCCCAGCACGGTGACGTCGGGGCGCTCGCGCTTGATGGCGGCGTGGGCGACGCGGAGCATGCGCACGTAGGAGCCGGCGCGATCCTGGGTGACGGGGCCGTGGGCGAAGCCTCCGTTGTATTCGTTCCAGATCTCGACCGCTTCGATTTGCGGGCCGTGGTGCCGCAGCACTTCCACGGCGTAGCGCGCGTAGGCGGCGATGCCGGCGTCGGTGTACGGAGTCATCCCCTCGTCATGGTGGGGGTTGCTAAAAGTCAGGGCGATGAGCGGGCGGATGTCGCGCGCGCCGAGTTCCCGCATGTAGGCGTCGTAGCGCGGGGGGAACACGAAGCGGCCCCGCACCGGCTCGACGGCTTCCCAGTACAACTCGTCGCGCACGTGGCGCACGCCGGCTTCCGAGAGGCGGGGAATGATGCCCAGGCCCCAGCCATGGGCAAAGTGCGTCATCACCCCGATGCGATCCGCGAGGTCGTTCCGGGCGGCGCCGCCCGCCGCCGGACACGCGAGGGGCCAGACCAGACCGACAGCAAAAAGCAGGTGGCGCGCGAGGAGCATGGAGCGAGTTGCGGCGCGTTCAGGAACGATTGAAGTTGGACCACAGTTTGGAGCGGTCGCCGCGCAGGCCGGAGATGTCGCGCTTCGGTTTGCAGGGCGTGCCCACGGAGATGAAGGCGGCGGGAAGGTCGTGGAGCACGACGGAGCCCGCGCCGACGATGGCGTCGTCGCCCACGGTGACGCCCGCGCAGAGGGTGACGCGCACGCCGCACCACACCCGGTCGCCGATGATGATGGGCGCCGAGGCCGGGACGAGGGTGGCCAGGTCGTGCAGGCCGGTGTTGATGAAAAGGCCCGGAGCGCCAAGGAAGTCGTCGCCCAGCACGACGGTGTCGAACGCGGTGATGATGGCGTCGCCCGCGATGGTGATACGCCGGCCAAACACGATGTGCTCCGGGTAGTCGAACCGCACGTTTGGCCCGATCCAGATCTCGGAGCTGGCGCACTGCGCGCCCATGAGGCGCAGCGCCCAGGTCTGGAGCACGCAGACCGGGCGCATGCCCGGAGTGCTGATTGAGCCCAGGAAACCGATGAAACGCGTCAGTATACACAAAGCCAACTGCCGACCGAGGCAGAGGATGTTGCGATATAGCCGGGCAAGTCCGCGGAGCCGGGTTTGGTCGTCCCAGACCGTGATGCGATGATCGGAGGTGGTGGAGGGAGCGTTCATGAGGTTGGGGCGGGGACGGGCAGCCGCCCCGTTCCGCTGGTTGCGGCCTCAGCGGAGGCGATGGCCCCGCGCAGGTAGCGCCGGGCCTCGAGCATGTTGCCCATGAAATTGAATGGCAGGGACCCCAGGATGAGACCGAGCACGACGCCCGGCGCCCCATGGTGCTGCACCAGCGCGTACATCAGGGCGGTGCCGAGCACCGCGCTGATGATGCTATAAATGGTGGTGCGACGCATCTCGGAGGCGCCCGCGAGGAGAAAACTGAAGGGCTGTTGGAGGAACACCAACGCGTTCCAGGTGAAGAGCAGGATGGTGAGCGTCCACGTGATGCCCTCCACCTTGTGGCCGATCCAGCGCTCGATGATCCACGGGGCGAAGCACGCGCCGACCGCCATCGGGAACACGCAGAGACCCGCCGTCGCGAGCACCGACTTTCGCAAAGTGTGGCGCATCCAGACGAACTCGCCGCGCGCGCGCGCCTTCGAATAGGCGGGCCAGAGGGGGAGCATGAACGCGTTCTGGATGATCGCGAAAACGTTGAAGATCCGCTGCAGAAGGTTGAACGGGGTGACGGCCGCCGCGCCCAGCGTGGTGGAGATGACCAGCGGCGGCAGCGAGAAGAGCACCGTGTTCAGGACCTGTTGGATGCTAAACGGCGCGCCGACTTTCAGAAGATCGCGTACCAGGGGCAGTCGCAGCGGCAGCCGCCAGACGGCCAGCCAGCGCAGGCGGTGCAACTGGGCGATCAGCAGCACGACGTTGGCCAGCAGCAAGGCGCCCTGGCCCAGCAGCGCGATCATGCCCAGGCCTGCTCCGCTCCGCGCGGCGAGGGCGACCAGGATGAGCGAAAGCACGCTGCCGCCGGCCTGGGTGACGTTGTAGGTCCAGCCCTCCTGACGCGCGAAGGCCAGGCGCTGGGCGAGCCCGATGGGGAAGCCCGCGCAAAAGATCAGCCCCACCGCCACCGCCGCGCCGGGTGCGGCGGCGATGACATCCGGATCCTGCAAGGAGAAGAGCGAGGCCATGTCCACGTTCACCGCCGCCGCCCAGCAAACGAACCCGAGCACCACGCCGCAAAAGAGCAGGAACATGAACGCGCTCCCGAACACTGCCTTCGCCTCCTCGCGCGCTTTGGGGGAGTCGTGCGCGAAAATCTCGGCGAGCCGGTTTTGCGCGCCGACGCCGAGCCCGAGGTCGGCGAAGATAACGAAGCCCACCACGCCGTTCAGCGTCATCCAAAGGCCGAAGGATTCCGGGCCGAGCGCCTTGACCACGAGGGCGACCTGGAGGAGCTGGCACCCGATGCCGATGACGCGAGACGCCATCGAGGTGAGGAAAAACATCGCGATGGCGCGAGACGGCCCGCCGAGGCGGGCGCGCAGATTTTCCTGGAGTCGTGCGATCAGCTTCATGCGCCGGCCTCCGTGTTCGCGAGCCGCGCCCGCTCGGTGTGTTCCTGGTGGATCAGTACGAGCAGCGTGACGGCCAGCGCGATGAGCACGCGATGCGCCCCCGAGAATGGGCTGAGGAAGGCGTGGAGCAGCGCCATGGTCAGCAGGAACAAACGCAGCGGCGTCGCGCGGGACCACGCCCGCACGACGATCTGGTCGAGGAGCGCCCAGACGAGGCAGCCGATGTAGGCCAGGAAAAACGTGCCCCCGAACAATCCGCCTTCAGCGAGCGTCACGAGCACTTGCGAATGCAGCGCGGCGTGATCGTCGTCCTGCTCGTTCGCGCCGGCGAAGCCGCCGACGCCGGCGAGCTTCGCGTTCTCTTCGCGGATGACCAAAAAGTTGTCCATCACGTGCGTCCGGCTGAACCAGGAACCGTGGCCGATAACCGGCGATTCCAGGAAGGCCTCGGCGGCGGCCTGCACCATGGCCGAGCGCTCGACATTGGAACGATCCGAGCGGTCGCCTCCGCGACTCGCCTGCGAAACCTGGTAAGCCACCGCGACCCCCAGAAGTCCGAACACCAAGCCCACGGGCGTCACCCACGAGCGCCAGGACCGGGGGAAGATCTGCACGGCGGTCATCGCCGCCACGAGGAAACAGACCAGCCCCAAACTACGGAAATCCATGGCGAAATTGATCAAGCCGATCACCACCGCAGCCAAGCCCGCGACGACCAGGCCGCCATAGGCGAAAAGTGCGAACACCCCTATCGTCACCGGGATGGCGATGCCGAATTTCCACATGTCGTTGAAAAGGGGGCCGAAGCTGATCGCACCGACGATACAACCGGCCTGGATGCCGAAAAGCAGGAGGAGGAAATTCAGAGGCGAGCGGCCGGTGAGGTAGGCCACGGCCGCGATATCGATCACGAGGAAAACCATGCGCGCCCATCCGCGCGCCATGTCGTGCGGCAGACTGCCGCGAACCAGATCGGAGCCGACGTAGGCGATGAACGCCACGCCTTGGCACACCATGAGTCCCACAAAAAGCGGATTGCGCCAAAGCGGGCTGGGCCAGCTGCTGGTCATCGCCAGCGCGAGCACCGCGAAGGCCGCGACCATGATCAGCATCAGTTCGCCAATGGGCATCTCGCCCACGAGCGAGACGGTGAACGAAGTCAAAAAGCCGGACGCCAACGCGACCGGACTCGAGACCCAACCCACCCGGGTCCGGGACACGCTTCGGGGCTCTTCGCGCGTGGCTGCGGGTGTCGCCCAGGATGGCTTCAGCCGGGTAAAGCTCACCGGCGTGAGCGGCGCGAAGCTGGAGGACGGGGCGCGCATGCGGGGATGCTTAGCCGACCCGCGCGAGCGAGCGGCTAGCCCTCGCCTTGGACACGCCGGTCGCGGCGGGGTAGATGCCGCGCTCGGCGACTAATTCGAAAAAGCGGCGGCAGAAGGCGTCCCAGTTCAGGGTGGTCGCGAAGGTCTCGAACGATTGTGCGCAGAGCCGTGCGTAGTGCGCGGGGTTGGCGAAGGTGCTGGCGATGAGTTCGGCGTAGTCCTCCGCGCCCGCGTCGAGGGGAAGGAGGTAGCCGTTGTGCCCGTGTTGCACCACGCCGGGAATGCCGCCGGTGGCGGTGCTGATGGCGGGCACGCCAAACGCGTTGGCCTCGGCGAAGATCATGCCAAAGGCCTCCGCGCGCGACGGTACGAAGACGTAGTGCGCGCCGGCGAACAGCTCGTGGAGCTTGGCGCTGTCGGCGGGGACGCGCGGACTCAGGAGCCCGTGACCGAGCAGCCAAGGCAGCGCGCGGTGCCGCGCGGGGATGGCGCAGCCGACGACGTCGAGTGACACCGAGTGGCCCAGCTTGCTGAGGCAGTAGGCCGCGTTGACCACGATGTCGCCGCCCTTGCGCTCCCAATGGCGCCCCACGAAAAGCAGACGGATGTGGTTGCGCGGGCGCTTGTTGATCCAGCCTTCGACTTGCGCCCAAGTGTTGTCTTTGCCGTGGTTGGCGCCGAACGGGATGACCGCGACCTTGGCGGGATCGGCCCCGTAGTCGTTGATGGCGGATTTCGCGGCCCAATCGGCGGAGTAGATCGCAAGGGCGGAGCGTTTCAGGGCGGCCACTTCCTGCGCGTGGCCCTTGGCCAAGTTGTCGGCGGTGAGATTGGTGAAATCCCAGTAGTAATCCACCATGTTGGCGAAGGTGGCGTCGGCGCAAAACGTGATCGGACGAGTGGTGCGCAACTGGGCAACCGTCTCGGAGCCCGGGGCGAAGACGAAATCGTAATCCCGGCCCGCGGTCCTGGCCTCGAACTCCCTGGCGGACGCATGGAGAAACGCCGGCTCCCGGTCGGAGCGATAATGTTTACCGGTCAACCTGTACAAAAGCTTTCGAAGCAATGCCCGCTCGGGTTGCGCGGCGAGAGGGAACACGGGTTCCACCTCGGCGCCGTAACGTTTGAATCCATTCAGCGCGGATGACGGAAAGCTGGATTGAACCGAGGGGTTGGCTGCGTCGAGGTGGTAGACGTAGGCGATTTTCATATAAAACTGGATGGTTTTGATGTTAGCAGGCGTTTTTCCGTGAAAAGAGAGTCATTAACATGATCTGTATATCGAGAAAAAGGCTCCACTCCTCGATGTAGTAGAGGTCGCAGCGGATGCGTTCATTAAGATCGGTATCGCCGCGGAAGCCCTTTACCTGGGCCCAGCCGGTGATGCCCGGCTTGATGCTGTGACGCGCATTATAGTGGGGAATGGCCTCCTTGAAATCGATGATCAACTCCGGGCGCTCGGGCCGGGGGCCGACGAGGCTCATATCGCCTTTGAGCACATTCCAGAACTGGGGCAACTCGTCTATATTAAGCCGGCGCATGAATGAGCCGATGCGCAGCCGGCGAGGGTCGTTGCGGGTGCTCCAGCCGACCTTGCCGGGGGCCTCGGCGTCGAGCCGCATGCTGCGCAGCTTTATGATTTTGAAATGTTTGCCGTCCCGGCCCAGGCGCGTCTGGGTATAAAAAATCGAGCCCGGGCTTTCGCGGTAGACCAAGGCGCCAAACACCGCGATAATCGGCAAGCTCAACAACAGGCCCACGGTGCCGCCGATCAGATCGGTCAGTTCCTTAAGGATAAGGTTGAAGGGATTATCCAGCGGGAGGCGGGAGAGGCCGAGGACCGGGACGCCGCTGACAGTCTCCAAGTGCAGGCCGGACACGAGAATCTGGAAACAATTGGGGATGACTTTAAAATCAACCAACTCCTTTTCGCACAGGTTCGCCAAGCCGATGACCTCACCGTTTCCCACGTTGAGATCAGCCATCATCACCATGTCGACCGAGTGGCGTTGGAAAAGCTCTTTCATGCCGCTGTAATCGCCTAATTTTCGCACGCGGGCCGGGGGTGGCAGGCTGTAGCGCCCTTGGGGGGAAGGGACGCAACCTACGATGTCGTAGAGGTGTTCCCGATCGGAGGTCACCGCGTTGATAAAGGCGGCGGCCTGCTCGGACCAGCCGACGAAGAGAATCTTTTGATGCAATTTCCCATGGGCGACGGCCCGGCTGGTGTAGCGGTGAAAAACCAGGCGCCATGCGGTGAGGCCGACGAAGGTGAGCCCGGCGGCCAGAAGCACATAAAGACGGCTGACGTAAGGATCCATGCGCAGCAGGGCGACCAAAGCCACGTAGGCGAGCGCCCAGGCGACGACTGTTTTCATCAATATAATCATCACATGCCGGAGCCTCAGCATACTCGGCACCGCGTACATGCGAAAGTGGGCCAGCAGGATGGCGAAGAGCAGGGTGCCGAACACGACGTGCCGCCCGTACTCCGTCCAGTTTTCCACCGCCCCGGCGCGGGCAAATCCGTAGGTGCCCAGCGCGGTCTCGAAGCGGACCCAGCTCCCCAGCGCGAGACAGCAAAATACAACAATCGCGTCACCGATGAAGGCGGTGATAAAAAGCTGCCAGAACCGGCCTCGGGTGCCTCCCGCGACGGGAATATCGAAGGGAATACTCGGGGCGGGGGTGGGAATGACTTGTGTACTCATGGCTGATATCGGCTGGTCGGCTGCGGTGCGGGCTAGCGTCGCCGTCACCCGGCGGCGGCGGCGGTCTTGGCGGCTTTCAGATAATCCTCGCCGTGGGAATAATAGTAATAGCTGGCGATCCTTCCCCGCTTGATCTGATTCATGACTATGCCGGCTGGCGGACGGCCCAGGAGGATGCAGGCGCGGCGGATGAGTCGGCGCGGCGTGCGGCCCGCGCGAACCACCAGGCAAATCGCGGTGGCGTGGGGCGCGATGTGGAGCGTATCACCCACCACGGTGACCGGCGCGGTGTCGATCACCACGCGATCAAATTTCTCGGACGCGAGCTCGATCAATTGTTTGAGATTAGGGCCGGCGAGAAGTTCACCCCCGGTAACGGAACCGCGCAAGTCTCCCAAGACAAAAAGATTAGGCGTGGAGGTGGGTCGGACCGCGTCGGGAAAGTGGCGGGTATCGCGCAGGCAATCGCTCAGATCCGCGCCCGGCCCCATGGGTTCGGAGTAACGGCCACGCAGGGCGGAGCGACGTAGGTCAGCATCAATCAGCAAGGTTCGCCGGCCTTGCTGAGCCAGCGAGGCCGCGTAATTGGCCGAACAGTAGCTCTTGCCCTCGCCAACGGCGGCGCTGGTGAACATGACCACGCGCAGGCTCTCTTCGGGTAGCAGGAAGGAGAGGGAGGTGCGCAGGGAGCGGAAGGCCTCCGCCTCGACCGTCCCGGGGTGGCTATTGATCACCAAGCCCTGATTGCCCTCGCGCAGGCTCGAGCGGGGCACGGCGGCGAGGGACGGGGCGCCGAGAAAGTTTTCGGCGTCATCGACGCAGCGCAGCGAGGTGTCCAACACGCGGCGTATCACGACAATGATCACGCCCAAACCGGCGCCGCCGAGCAGGCTCATGATGAGCACCACCTTGCCGGATATGCCGGATGCCTCGGAAGGGATCATGGGCTGCGCGACCAAGTGGATGCGGTTGCCTTCCTGGGCGTTCAGTGAGACTAGGCTTTTGGAGAGATCGGTGGTCTTCAGACGGGCCAATACTTGTTGATACAAGGCGTCGGTGGACCCGGCTTCGCGCTCCAGGGCGCGATAGGCGATGGCGAGGCGGGACAGATCCATGGCGAGAACCTCTTGTTGTTTGAGTTCGCGGATCAGGGCCTGCTCGTTGGTCTGGGCGGCCTGGTAGGCCTGTACAATGGCGTTGCCGGAGTTGGTGAGGGTGCGATCCAGTGAATTTTGCGTCTCGCGCAATTGTAAAGTCGCCTGTTCCATGGTCGGGTGTTGTTCCCGATAACGTTTGGAGAGGGCGGCCACTTGGGAGATTTGGGGATTGAGCTGTTTTTGTAACTCCACGACCTCGGGCAGGGCGGCGATGGAGCGCAGGTTAAGAAGATCGCGCGGGCCTCGGGCCATGAGAACAGCGACTTGGGCCTGATCCGTTTCCAGGGCTAGGCGCTGGGCGCGGGCGGCGGTGACTTGCTGGCCGAGATCGGTGAGCCGCTGCGTCACCGTATTGTGTTGGTCGGCGAGCGACACGGCTTGGTTTTTCTCTTGATAGGCCTGCAGGCGCTCCTCGGCCGCGCCGACTTCCTGCTCCAGGCGTTTGGCTTCGCTGAGGAGGAAGGTGTGCGCGGAAGTGGTGTCTTCCCGCCTAAGGGTGAGCTGCCGGGCGAAGAAGCCGTCGATGACTGCCTGGGCGAGTTTCTGCGCTTGCACCGGATCGTGATCGCGGGCGGTGACTTGGATCAGGCGCGTGCCGCGTATCAGTTGAGCGGACACTTTTGCTTGCAGAAGCTCCAGCAACTGGGTGTCGGTGTACGCGGCGGGGCCGTCGGGTGCGAAAGTGGGATCGTTCGCCAGATCCATCGACACCAAGATGTTGCGTAAGACGGCTTGGCTGGCGACGGTCTGCTCGATGGTTTTGAGCAAGGTGGCGGAGTTGAGATCCGTGCCGTCGATCTTTTCCACGTCGACATAGGTTCTCGGCGTCTCGCTGACTTCGAGCACGGCGGTCGATACAAACTCGGCGGGCCGACGCAGGACGGTGAAGACCGTGAGCGCGGTGACCGTCAGGGCGCAAAAAAGAATGATCCAGAGGTTTTCCCAAAACAGGTGGATGATACTCCACACGTCCAAGGCGCCTTCATTGCGGGGTTTAGTCGCAGAGGTGCTCATGGAGCACCCCCGATGGTGGTGGGGGCCTGGAATACGACCGTGGCGGGACGGGGTGTATCAAACCTTTCGAGTGCGATATGATTTTCCATAAGATAGATACTTGTAATGCGCGTCGACGGATATGCCGCAGCGTAGTAAGAACCCCATGGAGTGAACTAAGTGTGAAGCAAGGGGAGGAGCCCCGTCCTGCGGCGTCGTGGATTGTACACGAGTGGGTTCGCCTGCCTGGCATCCGCCCGTGGCGCGGTCCGTCGCCCGGTGGGCGCGGAGTGCGGACGGTGTGTGGGCGGGTGACAGGGCGTGCATGACAACCCTAGAATAGCCGGACGTGACGCCAACGAATAGCAGGCAATGCTCCAAGCCACCATCCGACATTCTACCGTCCGGGGGTCGGCCGTAGATACTTACAATAAAGAGCCTGCGCCCATGGGGCGGTCAGGGTTTATACAATGCCAGAAAAGGGTTTCCCTGATGGGAGGCGATCTCGCGCACCACGATGCTGCTAAAGGAAGTAAAAACAATCCGTTTTCAGTCTTTTAACAAGCAAACGTGAAGGTAGCGCCAATTTTGCACTTAAGGTGAGAGGTTACAAATCCGAGACACCGGTTTGTTATCGGCTCAGCGAGAACAGGCTAAGCCCGCACCTGTGGCGCGGCGTGAGGGCGGGCGCGCTCGAGAATGGGTTACCTCGATTTTTAAAAAGGGGTTTAAAACTCAGGCTGCGGTCGATAAATAGGGCAAAAAAAGGCGCAGAAACAGCAAAACCAATTCTGGTTTTTGCGACTTCTGCGCCTCTTTGAGGCCTTGCCTGATTTTTAACAGAGCACGTGCATAAACAAGGGCTTTGTGGGTGCGCGATCCGGCGGGAGCGGGAAGGTGGACTCTACGCGTGTTTGGGGGCGGGCTGGCGGCGCTGGACGATCCAAAGAACGAGGAAAATCACGGCGAGGATGGCGGGGAGGATGCCCACTTTGCCGAGGCTTTCGAGGCCGGCCTGGGCTTGGATGTCGGCCCATTGGATGGCGAGTTCGCTGCCGGTGGGGGCGGCCTTCAGGACTTCGATGGTCTGGTCCGCGGGGACGCGTTGGGTGATGCCTTGGTCGTAGAATTTGCCGATGACCGGGAGCACGAAACTCACGCTCAACATGCCCGCGCCACCCATGATCGCGAGGCCGAGGGCGCCGGTGCGGGGGAATTGTTCGCTGACGTTGCCCAGCATGGTGGGCCAGAAGAACGTGACGCCGAAAGCGAAGATCGTGGCGGAGGCGAAGAGCATGCCGCCGGTGGTGTGGCTCATCGCGTAGAGGCCGAGCGCGCTGACGACCGCGCTGACAAACAACATGCCGGCGGGCGAGAGGCGGTGGACGAAGGCGCCGGCGAACTGGCGGCCGACCGCCATGAGTCCGGTGATCCAGACGAGCACGAGGATGCCGGAGGCGCCGGCGTTGGTGAGGATGACGGGGATCCATTGTCCCGGCCCGAGCTCGGTGGCGGCGGTCATGAGCATGCAGGCGACCATGAGGAGGAAGAGCGGGTTGACGCAGGCAGCCCACATCGAGGCAGTGGAGATGCCCTGCTGGACGCGCTCGGTGCGGGGGAAACTCTGGCGGAGGAAGAGAAAGCCGTAGATCGCGAGCGGGAGGAGCATGGTGGCGAATTGCACGCGCCAGCCGATGCCGATCTTGCCGAGGAAGTAGGCGAGCAGGCCGCCGATCACGATGCCGCCGGGGAACCAGACGTGGAAATGGTTCAGCTTGGTTGTCTTGTTTTTTGGATACAGGGTGGCGATGAGCGGATTGCAGGCGGCCTCGACCGAGCCGTTGGCGATGCCGAAGATCAAAGTGCCGGCGTAGAGACTCCAGTAATCCCAGGCGAAAATGGTGAGCAGGATGCCGGCGAGGTGACCGAAGAAGGCGAGGCCGGCGATGCGGCCGAGGCCGAGGGAGTCGCAGAGGGGACCGCCGAAAATCATGGCGAGGGTAAAGCCCCAGAAGGCGGTGCC
>JBBRHC010000034.1:0-19537 GCA_038223295.1 Opitutales bacterium | reverse complement strand
GCCCTGCCGTCGCTCACGTCCGGCGGTGGAGGGGCGAGCCCCACCACACCTCCCCGAGCTTTATAGCTCTTGCTCCACTCCCCGATCCCTGAAACCCAAACTCATACCGCCTCTCATCCTGTAACTTTTAACGGCCACTGGGACACCCCCCGAACGCCCCCCCGTGTAATAGTTGAGGTCGCGCTCTTTTTGCAGGCTCTCCCAAGGGCCGTTTTTTCAAATCCGCGGTGCCCTCCAGGTAGTAGATGCGCCAGGAATGTACAAACTAGGAGGCGATAAAATGTGCGGGGTTGGGGTCTTCGGGATTACCGGGATCTTAGGCGAGGCTGATCCCGGAATTGGGCGAACGGTAGGTGGGCTCGGGCGGCGGTTCCTAGGCGGCGAGGGCCAGCGGGAGGGCGAGGGCGGCGAGGAGGGGGAGGTGGGGGCTCATCGGGCGGAGGCGGCGGGGTTGACGGGGCGATCCACGGGGGCGATAAAGCGCACGATGTTATCGGGCGGGCGTGGCGGGTTTTCGCGCAGTTCGCGTTCGCGGCGCTCCTCCTCGGCCCGGCGGCGGGTCGCGGCGAGAATCAACTCGGGCTGGTGGGCGGCATGGTAGGTGTGCAGGTGATCGAGCGCGTCGCGCGCCCATGGGCCCGGCTCGCCGAGGACCACGCGGTAGGCGCCGGTCGGCACCGTGGCGCGAAGCAGGGAAAGCTGCGCCTCGGAGGCGGAGTCATCCCCGCCGATGCCCGGCAGCCAGGCCTAGTGGGCGCGCTTGGTCTCGAAATCGCGCAGGCCGCGCAAGAGACCGAAGTCGATGCCGGAGACGACTTGCCACGCACCGCCCCCGGCGGCGGTGCCGGCGATGACTATGCGCGGAGCGGCCCCCGGATACACGGTGATGCTCCAGAGCAATACTTGCCGGGGCCGGGCGTCCGCATCCGCCGACGCGGCCTCGGCGAGGGCTGTTGCGGATGGAGGCGGCGTCGGCTTAGGAGGCGTGGCGCGGCGGGGGCGTGCGAGAACCTCGGGCACCATCTCGATCAGCACGGTGCGGTGGTCGCCGTGATCGATTACGGTGCGGCTAATCTCGCCGGGCTGGGGCGGGCGATGTCCGCCGCTGGCACCGCGGACGAGGCGGGAGCGGCGAGGCAGGAACAGGACAGGCCGAGAAGGGCCAGGAGCAGACAGGCCGGGGAGGGGCCGTTCGTGGTGCGAGAAGCAAAGCGGGAATGCATGGGAGGGAGCGGGAGAGGCGTGGAAATTGGGCAGAGAAGAGGGACGCACTTACTTGCGTCCCGACATCGGGCACCTTGGAGAGCCCTCAAAAAAGACGCTTTCGATGCGCCCCAGGTCGGGTCGCAAGTCGAACGCGCTTTTTTGCGTTCCATGAAATTTCAAAGGTTTCGATGTCGGACAGCAAACGAAGCTACGCGAAAGAGATGGAGGGTGATTTTGGTGACGGGCGGGTGTTGGCGAGGTATTGTCTGCTACCCGAGTCCGACGTTTGTAAGGGATGCGTAATCTCAACACCCAGGGCAATCCGTTTTTCGGGATTCGAAGTTTGACAATCCTAAAAGCCGCATTCGAATTTTAACCGCAGATTACGCAGATAGCGCAGATGAAACTAGTTACAGAATAATCAGCAGGGCCGGCTTTCACGCCCAAAGGGTAAAAGGCCAGAAATCCGTAATGCCTTGGAATCTACGCCCATCTGCGTTTCGAGCGAAGCGACAGTGCGCCATTCTGCGGTTTTAAGCGCCGTTTCAGGGATAATCCACTCCGGCACGGGCTGGTGAAGCGGGCGCAAAATCGAGCGCCGATTGCGCGATAGCTCCGGGTGTGCGGCGGATTGGACGATGCCATTTACAAGGAGGGGGCGGATGAGCACGGTGCGCGGATGATGAAACGGATTATCAGCATCGGCGGCGGTGTGATCGCGGGGTACTTGATGACGCTCGGCGTCGTGCAGGTGGTGCAGGCGTGGGGACTCTGGCCGGATCGCGAGACGTCGCGGGCGGCGGCGCAGGTGCGGGAGGTGATGTTGTTGCTCAACGAACACTACGTGGACGTGGGCGAGGTGGGGCCGGCGAAACTCGCGGACCACGCTATCGAGAGCATGGTGGGGGCGCTGGACCCGTATTCGGAATTCATGTCGGCGGCTTCCTACCGGCAGATGGGGGAGGAGATCGACAGCAAGTTCGGCGGCATCGGGGTGCAGATCGAGGAGGTGGAGGGCAAAATCACAGTGGTGGCGCCGATCGCGGGCACACCGGGCGAGCGGGCGGGCATCCTGCGCGGGGACGTGTTGGTGAAGGTCGATGACGAGGACGTGCGCGGGCTGAAGTTGGACAAATTTATCGGCAAACTTCGCGGCAAGCCGGGCACGCCGGTGGCGTTGACGGCGGAGCGCGGGAAGCCGGCGCGAGAGGTGGTTTTTAAGTTGAAACGGGAGCTCATCAAAGTGGAGAGCGTGCGCGATGCGGTGATGCTCGGCGACGGCATCGGCTACGTGCGGGTGGCGCTGTTTGCGGAGCGCACGGGCGATGAATTCAAGGCGACGGTGGAGAAGCTGCGCGCGGAGGGCTTGAAGGCGCTGGTGATCGATTTGCGCAACAATCCAGGCGGGCTGCTCACGGCGGCGGTGGAGGTGGTGGAGGTGTTTTTCGAGCGCGACGAGCTGGTCGTCTACACGGAAGGGCGGAAAAAAGGGGACCGCGATGAGCTGCGCTCCGAGGGCTCGAAATCGCCGCTGACGGTGCCGGTGGCGATCCTGGTGAATAGCGGCAGCGCGAGCGCGTCGGAGATCGTGGCGGGGGCGATGAAGGATACGAAACGCGCGGTGCTGGTGGGCGAAAAGACGTTTGGGAAAGGCTCGGTGCAGTCGATTTTCTCGCTGCCGGGCGGTGCGGGACTGCGGCTGACCACGGCCAAGTATTACACGCCTTCGGGGGTCACGATCCACGAAAAGGGCATCGAGCCCGACGTGAATGAGGTGCTCACGCCCGAGGAGGAGAAGGCGGTTTTCCTGCATCGGCTGCGTCCGGATGTGACCGATCCGGAGGTGTTTAAGGAGCGTTTCGGCGTGCCCATGGCGGAGGACACCCAACTTGCGGCGGCGGTGCGGGAGCTGAAGGCGGAGCTGGGCGGGGCGGCGCGGGCGCAAGCGCCGACGCTGCCGGAGTCGAAACCGGAGATGGCGGAGACAGGTGGAGTGGTGGCGGAGGGGGTGAAGTGATTTTGGCGATCGAGACGTCGTGCGATGAGAGCGCGGTGGCGTTGTTTGATCCCACTCGCGGGCTGGCGGCGGAGTGGATTCACAGCCAAATCGCCATCCATGAACGGCACGGCGGGGTGGTGCCCGATCTGGCGACGCGCGAGCATCTGCGCACGCTGGAGCCCTTGCTCGCGAAAGCGCGCGAGGCGTCGGCGGGCTTTGCGGGCGTGGACGAGGTGGCGGTGACCCAGGGGCCGGGGCTGGCGGGCTGCCTGGCGGTGGGGCTGGCCTCGGCCAAGGCGCTGGCGCTCGCGCTGGATCGCCCGCTCACCGGCGTGAACCACCTGCGCGGGCATGTGTGGTCGCCCTTCATCGCGCCGCATGCGGCGGAGCCGGCGGTATTTGATGAACGGATACGCGGGTGGCTGCCGCATCTGGCGCTGGTGGTGTCGGGCGGGAACACCTTGCTGGCGGTGCTGGACAAGGAGCGGCGCATCACGGTGCTGTCCTCGACGCGCGACGACGCGGCGGGAGAGGCGCTCGACAAGGGGGCGAAGCTGCTCGGGCTGGGATATCCGGGCGGGCCGATCGTGGAGCGGCGCGCGGCGGGCGGGGGCGACGGCCCGGCGGGAGTGAAGGACGCCTACGATTTTCCGCGCGGACTGGGGCCGAAGGCCGAGTTGGACTTTAGTTTTTCCGGGCTGAAGACGGCCTTGCGTTATCAGTTGGAGAAAATGACGCCGGCGCAGATCGCGGCGGAGATGGCCAACCTGTGCGCGAGTTATCAGCAGGCGGTGGTGGACGCGTTGACGCGCAAGGCTGGGGCGGCGTTGGAGCGGGGGGCGGCGGGGGGACTTGCGACGACGACGACGGCTTTTCGCAGCGTGGGATTATCGGGGGGCGTGGCGAGCAACCAGGTGTTGCGGGCGGCGATGGGCGCGCTGGCGGAGCGGCGGCGGATTCCCCTGCTGGCGGCGCAATCGAAACACACCGGGGACAACGCGGGCATGATCGCCTTCGCGGCTTGGGCCGATCCGGCGGCGCGGGCCACGCCGCTGGGCGAAGGCGGGGCCGTTAGAGAAATACAACCGGGCTGGTCGCTGGGGGATGCGTGAGGCAGGTGTAACAGAAAGTGAGAACAAAACTGTTTTTTCGGCGTGGCCCGCGAGTCCCGCGCGTGAGTGAATGGGTATCCTGCCCGTTCGTTGCCGATCCCCTGGGCGGGACGCCCATGCCACTTTCGACCCGCTGACATCACTTGCTGTCGCATCCGCGTGAGGCGTGGGCGCAAAATAACGCCCGCGTGGTTGCGGGCGTTTGCCTTTCAACGAGCCATTGAGCTTACGCTCAATCCTACGAAAGAAGGATAACGGACGTCGCGGTTTAGCGCGTGCCGTAGAGTTTGGCGCCGAGGCGACCGGCGGACTTGGGGGCGAAGGGCGAGGCGGGGATGGCGGCGGGCTTGGTCAGCTTGACCGGGGCCTTGCGGGCGGGGCGGGCTTCGCGATTCACCGTGACGGCTGGCATGGGCGCGGATCGAGGCTTGGCCACAGGAGCGGCGTCGGCGGGACCACGAGCGGAAATAAACTCACGGATGACCTCTTCGCGGGCGCGCTGCTTGTCCTCGATCTCGATGTCTTCGACGCTGCGTTGCTCTTCCTGGCGGGTGAGGGCTTTGCGCATCTTGGAAAGGGCGAGGTTCTGGAGCTGGCGAACGCGTTCGCGGGTGACGCGGAATTTGGCGCCGACCTCCTCAAGGGTGAGCTCGTCGCGGCCATCGAGCCCGAAACGGTAACGGATGATCTCGGCCTCGCGCGGGTCTAGGGAATCGACGAGGGAGTTGAGTGCGGTGTTCTGGCTGCTGTCGCGGAGTTGCTCGAAGGGGGTGGAGGCGTTTTCGTCGCCGACGATCTCGCCGAAGGTGGTGGAGTCGCCGTCTTCGCCGATGGGGGCGTCGAGGGAGGCGGGGCGCACGCTGACGGATTTGAGGTGGGCGACCTTGCTGGTCGGCACTTGGAGCTCGATGGCGATTTCCTCGTCGGTGGGCTCGCGACCGAGCTCCTCGGTGAGGGCCATGGCGGTCTTGCGCATCTTGGAGATTTTATCGACCAAGTGGACGGGGAGGCGGATCGTTTTCGACTGGTTGGCGAGGGCGCGTTTAATGGACTGTTTGATCCACCACGCGGCGTAGGTGGAGAGCTTGCCGCCCTTGGAGGGGTCGAAGCGCTCGACGGCTTTGATCAGGCCGATGTTGCCCTCGCTGATGAGGTCGAGGAGGGGAAGGCCGAAGTCCTTGTAATCCATCGAGATCTTAACGACCAGACGCAGATTGGCGCTGATCATGTGATCGCGGGCGGCCTTGTCGCCCTTGAGGATGCGTTTGGCGAGGGAGATTTCCTCGTCGATGGTCAGGAGCGGGGTTTTGCCGATCTCTTGGAGGTAGAGTTGCAGATTGTTGCGCTCGGGGGTCTCGGAGGGGGCGGCAGCGGCTCGCACGGGCTCCAGGAAGGAGGGGATCGCGTCCTGCGGAGGGGCGATCAAACGGGCTTCGCCCGAGGAACGGTTAGTGGTATCGAGTGCAGGCATGGGAAATCGGGTGGATTGAGGTGATCGACAGAAGGTTTCGCGCCGGCCACGGAGTGCGAGACGGGAGTAATGCTAGGAACGCCACAGCCGCAAATGGTTCCGTTGAAAATACTCGTCGAAAGGTGTTTTTGCGCGCGATCCGGCATTTTTTATTCCGCGCCAAGGCGGCGCAAAAAGAGGCGGGGAGGCGCAAGGTTTGTCCCGCATCCCGTTATCGGGGAGAAGACGTTTGAGGGGAACCTCTCAGATGAGGCCAAGCTTCATTTTGCCCTCTTCGCTGATCATGGACTGGTTCCACGTGGGCTCCCAAACGATGCGCACGTCGGCGATGCTGAGGCCGGGGACGAGGAGGAGTTTGCCCTTGGCGTCCTCGGCGATGGCGGGGCCCATGCCGCAGCCGGGGGCGGTGAGGGTCATGGCGACGTCGGCTTTGTAACCGACGTCGCTGGGGGTGACGTCGAGGGAGTAAACGAGACCGAGATCGACGATGTTTACCGGGATCTCGGGGTCGTAAACTTTGCGAAGCTGGTCCCAAAGGGCCTCGGGATCGGGCGCGCCATCGGCGAGGGTGGCGGCCTGGACGGTGTGGTCGCTGATTTTCTCGCCGATGGCGTCGGCATCCTTGCCGTCGATGCGGTAGAGGCCGGCGTCGCCCTGGACGGTGTAGGTGCCGCCGAGCACCTGGTGGATAAATACCTTGGCCCCCGCGAAAAGCGTGTGTTTGTCACCGCTTGGGATCTGGGTGACGACGATTTCGCGGGAGAGGATGCGGTCTTTGGAGGCGGATGCGGTGCTCATGGGAAAATGGGTTTGTCGGCTCGTGGCGCGGATGCACCAGCAAAAGACGCGGCAAAGGCGGCGCGACAACGCGGCACGGCGGATTTTTCTCTTCGGCGCGCGAGGCGGCGGCGGCGGGTGGGCGTAAAAAATCAGGCGTAGACGCCGCCGCCGAGCAGGCGAGGGCCGTCGTAAAGCGCGAAGATCTGGCCGGCGGCGAGACCGCGCTGGGCTTGGGTGAACTCGACCCGGGCGGTGTCGGGGCCGGTGGCGGTGAACACGAGCGGAACGCGCGGATCGCGGTAGCGCACGCGGCCTTCCAGCGCGCGCGGGCCGTCGGCGGGCGCGGGCGGGTTCGGGGTGTTCCAGCGCAGACCCTGGATGGAGACCTCGCGGGTGAAGAGGCCGGGGGCCCCGGCGGCGTCTAACGCGACGAGCAGGGCGCGATCGTCGGCGCGTTTGCCCACGACCACGTAGGCTTGGTTATCGGTGTTGCTGGGCACACCGATGCCCTTGCGCTGGCCGAGGGTGAAAAAGTGCAGGCCGCGGTGCTCGCCGAGCACGCGACCGTCGTCGGCGCGCACGATGGGGCCGGGGGCGTCGGGCACGTAGGCGCGGAGGAAGTCGGCCATCTTTACCTGGCCGATGATACAGCTGCCCTGGCTGTCTTTTTTGTCGGCGGTGGCGAGCCCGGCGCGGCGGGCGAGGACGCGGAGGTCGGGCTTGAGCAGGTCGCCGACGGGAAAACGGGCGTCGCGGAGCTGGGCCTGGGAGAGCATGGCGAGGAAGTAGGACTGGTCTTTGTCGGGGTCGGCGCCTTCGAGCAGGGCGAAGGTGGCCTCGTCGGGGGCGGCGGCGAGGGGGGCGCGGCGGGCGTAGTGGCCGGTGGCGACGGCGCCGAAGCCGTGGTCGAGCGCCCACTGGCGGAGCACGCCGAACTTGATCTCGCGGTTGCACATCACGTCGGGATTCGGCGTGAGGCCGCGGGTGTATCCATCGAGCAGATACGCGACGACCCGCTCGCGATATTCCTCCATGAGGTTGACCACGCGAAAGGGGACGCCGAGCTGGTCTGCGACGCGGCGGGCGTCGGTGATGTCCTGCTCCCAAGGGCAAACGCCGAGGATGTTGTCCTCGTTGATCCAGTTTTTCATGTAGGCGGCCTCGATGGGGACGCCGGCGTCGCGCAGGAGCAGGGCGGCGACGGAGCTGTCGACGCCGCCGGAGAGGGCGACGAGGGTCTTGGGTTCGGGCGGTGACGACACGCGAACATGCGGTGCGCGGCGGCGGGGGTTTGTCAATCGGCTCGCCGGGGGCGGCGGGGCTCAGGGGCTCGCCACGCGGGCGCGGCAGTTGCGGCGCGAGTGGGAATGGACAGGCTTTGCGCCATGAAAACCACCCCGCCCCCCGGATCGACTTTGTACGATTCGGATGTGTTTCGCATGGCTTGCCGGCAGTTCGACCTCGCGGCCGATTTGATCGGGCTCGATCCCGACGTGCGCGAGCGTACGAAACTGCCGAAGCGGTGCCTCACGGTGACGATCCCGGTGAAACACGACGATGGCTCGGTGCGCATCTACGAGGGCTACCGGGTGCAGCATCATCTTTCGCTCGGGCCGACCAAGGGCGGCATCCGTTTCCAGCCGGGCGTGACGATCGGCGAGGTCGCGGCGCTGGCGATGTGGATGAGCTGGAAATGTGCGTTGGCGGGGCTGCCTTTCGGCGGGGCGAAGGGAGGTGTGGCGGTCGATCCGCGCCTGCTCTCGCGGCGCGAGTTGGAGGCCCTGTCGCGGCGCTACATGCAGGAGATGATCCCTTTCGTGGGGCCGACTATCGACGTGGCCGCGCCCGACATGGGCACCAACGAGCAAGTGATGGCCTGGATGATGGACACCTATTCGAACCACGTGGGCAACTCGGTGCCGGCGGTGGTGACGGGCAAACCGCTCGCGGTGGGCGGCTCGGAAGGCCGGCGCGAGGCCACGGGGCGAGGCGTCGCGTATCTGGTGAAGCGGCAACTGGAGGCGATGGGGCTGGATCCGCGCGAGGCCACGGTGGTCATCCAGGGCTTCGGCAACGTGGGCTCGGAGGCGGCGCTGGCCCTGCGCGGCTATGGGGCGCTGGTGGTGGGAATCAGCGATGTGGCGGGTGGATTTTACAACGAGCGCGGGATCGACCTCGACTCGGCGCTCGCCCACGTGGCGGCGCATCGCGGGCTGGAAGGCTGGCGCGGCGGGGACGCGTTGACCAACGCGCAGCTCCTGGAGCTGCCCTGCACGGTGCTCGTGCCGGCGGCGCTGGAGCGGGTGATCACCGTGGGCAACGCGGGCAAACTGCGCTGCCGCATCCTGGCGGAGGCGGCGAACGGGCCGACGACGAACGACGCCGACGAGATCCTGGCCGCGCGCGGGGATGTGGAAATCATCCCCGACATCCTGTGCAACACGGGCGGCGTGATCGTCTCGTATTTCGAGTGGGTGCAGGATTTGCAGAGCCTGTTTTGGACGCGCGACGAGGTGTTGGCCAAGTTGTGCGTGATCCTCGACCGCACGCGCGAGGCGGTGGAGGCGCAGCGCAAACGGCATGGGTGCTCGCGGCGGCTGGCGGCGCTGACGCTCGGGATCGGGCGGGTGGCGGAGGCGAAGCTGGCGCGGGGCTTGTTCCCCTGATCGCGCGGGCTCAGAGCGGCCCGGCGAGAGCGACGCGGGCGGCGGACTCTTCGGCGGCTTTTTTGGAGGGGCCGCGGCCCTCGCCGAGGAGGCGGTCGGCCAGAAACACCTGCGAGAAAAACTCGCGGGCGTGATCGGCGCCGGAAGCGTGAACCGTCTCGTAGCGCAGCGGCGAGGTGCCGTGGGTGGGTTGGATGCGCTCCTGCAGGCGCCCCTTGGGGTTGTCGGCGGCGCCGAGGGCGAGGCGGGGCGCGAGCGGGCCGTAGATGGCGAGCACGATGTCGCGGGTGCGCGGGAGGCCGGCGTCGAGGACGAGCGCGCCGATTACGGCCTCGAAGGCATCTTCCAAGTTGGAGGCGCGGGTGCGGCCGCCGGTGGACTCCTCGCCGGAGCCCAGGCGGAGGGCGGAGTCGAGGCCGAGGGCGAGAGCGAGCTCGGCGAGGTGGCGACCGTTGGTGAGCGCGGCGCGGAAACGGCTCAGGGCACCCTCGGTTTCCTGCGGGTAAAGGGTGAAGAGGGTTTGCGTGACAACGAGGTGCAGGACGGAGTCGCCGAGGAACTCGAGGCGTTGGTTATGCGGCTCCGCGTCGGGGTGTTCGCAGGTGTAGGACGGGTGGGTGAGGGCTTCGTGCAGGAGGGCGGGGTGGACGAAGCGGTGGCCCAGGCGGCTTTGGAGGGAGGCAAGCGGGTCCATGGCGGGCGAGGGCGGCGAAGTCGAAATCAGGACGAGGCGCTGGCGTAGCGGCGCAGGCCGGCGTGAAAGATCGAGACGGCAACGAACAGCCAGAACACGGTGGCGGCAAGCAGCCATAGGGTGAGGGTGGCATCCGGACCATCGACCAGCACGCGCGCGGGGACGTTGCTCACGATCACGACGGGCAGGGCGTAGACAAAAAACACGGCGGCGGCGCCGCGCAGGGCCTCGCGCGGCATGCGGGAAAACTCGGTGAGGCCGAAGTAGCCGCCCTCGATGCCTTTGGCGCTCTGGAGCCAAAAAACCAGTGAGATGATGGCGAGGAGCATGGAGTAGTGGAGCACGAGGCCGCAGCCGACGAAGAGCGCGTAGAGAGCGAGCTGGCCGAGAGTCGGATCGAGGTTCAGGCGGTGCGCGGCGTAGGCCACGATGGCGAGCGCGACGGGGACGTTGACCAGGCCGTCGAGGTCGAACTTGCGGGTCGAAACCATGAACAAGGGCGAGCCGGGCTGGGCGAGAAAGAAGTCGAAGTGGCCGCTGCGCACATTGCGCCCGAGTTCGAATAAGTTGCTCCAGAAGAAGGCCATGAGCAGGCGCTGGGTGAGCTGGGTGGTGCCGACGAGGAGGAGCATCTCGAATTCCGACCAGCCGGCGATGCTATCGGTGTGGTCGTAGATGACGCTGACGAGGAGGACGTTGGCGGCCATCCAGAAGAATTCCACCAGGGCCCACATGAGGAAGTCGCCACGAAACATCATGGCGCGCACCAACGAGTAGCGGATGCTGGCGAGCCAGATGCGGGCGTGGAGGAGCATGGCGGCGAACATGGATGATGTCGGATGGATGATGGATGATGGGACTGACTGTCGCACCGCTTTTTACCGTAGTTTACATCTTACATCTTCCATCACACATCATCCGTGAATTCAGCCTCCGACGGCGGTGTGGCGGCGGAGGCCTCGGCGCCAGAGGACGGTGGCGAGGGCGAGGAGGGCGAGGACCCAACCGGCCTGGATGGCGAGGCCTTGGAGGGCGATGTTTAGATCCGTGATGCGGCCGGTGAGGAGGGCGGCGGGGAAATACATCTGATAATAATAGGGTAGCCAGCGGGAGATGGCGTGCAGCCAGTCCGGCATCAAATCGAGGGGGAAAATCTGGCCGCCCAGCACGGTCTCGAAGGCGAGGGAGAGGATGATAAAGGACTGGATTTCCAGGAACCAAAAGGTCAGCAGGCCGAAACAGTAGGCGATGGTGAACTGGATGAGCGCGGAAAAGGCGAGGGACGGGATGGCCAGCGCGTAGAGGGCGGCGTGTTCGGGGCCGGGGAAAACGATGTACGGGCCAAGCAGCGGGATGGCGGCGAGCACGGGCAGAAGGGAAAGGCCGCCGGTGACTAGGCGGGCGGAAAAGTAGAGGCTCAACCGGTAGCCGAGGTAGTTGATGGGCTTGGTAATAAACTGGTTGATGAGGCCGTTGCGAATTTCCTCGGAGATCTCGTAGTCGTCGTTGGCGGGACTGAGGAAATACTGCAGGACGAGCAGCAGCATGAAGTAGGTGAGGGTGGCCTGGATGGAGAAACCGCCGATCTCCTGCTTTCCTGAGTACGCCGCGCCCCAGAGGATAAAAACGTAGACGAGGTGCAGCAGGGAGAAGCTGGCGCGGATAGCGAAGTTCCAGCGGTAAACCAGATTGCTCTGGATGCCGGTAAGGAAGACGTGGCGGTATTTGGCGAGGGCGGACAAGGGTGGGGCGGACGAAGAGCGACGAGGGGCGAAGGGCGGAGGGCGAAGGGCCGGGGGCGAGGGGAGACGAGGGGCGGGGCGGGAGGGGCGCGGCGCCTACAAGCAGGCGGCCTACTTTTTGGTGAGGCCGAAGCGCTCGATCACCTCTTTGGCGAGGTTGCGGTAGGCGGTGCTGCCGGGGGAGGTGTTGTCGTAGGCGAAGATGGTTTTGCCGAAGCTGGGGGCTTCGCTCAGGCGGACGGTGCGGGGGATGACGGTTTTAAAGATTTGGTCGGGCAGGTGTTTTTTCACTTCGTCGACCACTTGGCGGGAGAGGTTCGTTCGCATGTCGAACATGGTCATGACGACGCCGCCGAGGGAGAGGGTGGGGTTGACGGCGTTTTTGATGCGGTCGAGGTTGCGCAGGATTTGGCCGAGACCCTCGAGTGCCATGTATTCGCACTGGAGGGCGATGAGGAGGTGATCGGCGGCGCTGAGGCTATTCATCGAGAGCATGCCCATGGAGGGCGGGCAATCGATGATGATGGCGCGAAAGCCGCCGGTGGCGCGGACGGGCTCGAGGGCGGCGCGGAGGCGACCGAGGTAGTTTTCGGTGCCGGCGAGCTCAATTTCGAGGGCGCCGAGGTCCTCCTCGCTGGGGATGAGGGCGAGGCGGTCGATGCCGGTGGCGGTGACCATATCGAGCGCGGCGCCCTCGCCGCGGAGCGCGGCGTAGAGGGAGCGGCCGTCCTGTTTTTCGACCCCGATGGCGGAGGTGGCGTTGGCTTGCGGATCGAGGTCGATCAGCAGCGTTTGGATCTTCTTTTCGGCCAGGGCGGCGGCGAGGTTGACGGCGGTGGTGGTCTTGCCGACGCCCCCCTTCTGGTTTGCGATGGTGAAAACGGTGGTGGGCATGGGCGAACGACCAATGTCCGATGACCAAGGTCCAATGGGCAAGCGCGGGGTGCGCGTGTCGTGCGAAGGGGTGGGAAAACCAGACCGCCCGCCAGCGGGGAGCGCGCGGCGGGCGGGGAGGATAAAATTGGAGGCGCGAGCCGGAATCGAACCGGCGGTAGAGCTTTTGCAGAGCTCGGCCTTACCACTTGGCGATCGCGCCGTCAGGCTGACGGGAGGCGGAAGTTGTTAAACGCGGCGGAACGGCGCAAGTCCGTACTTCACTTTGACGCGGGGCTTTTTTGCGACCGAGGTTCAGGCGAGACGGAGGTGGGCGCCCGAGAGCGAGTGGGTCGGCTCTTTGGCGGCGGTGAAGGGGAGTTGGGAATCGCGGCGGTTGCTGGCCATGGTGAGTTGGAAACGGAAGGTGGAGCCTAGGCCGGGCGCGCTCTCGACCGTGATGTCGCCCTGCATGAGCTCGCAGAGGCGCTTGGAGATCACCAGGCCCAGGCCGGTGCCGCCGTGGCGACGGGTCGAGGAGGTGTCGAGCTGGCTAAAGGCGCGGAAAAGACGGGGTAACTCCTGCGCGGAAATCCCGAGGCCCGTGTCGATGACCTCGCCGCGCAGGGTGAAGGCGCGCAGGTCGGGCGTGGAGGAATCGAGGTCAGGGCCGGATTCACCGGAGAGGCGCACGGTGACGCCGCCTTTTTCGGTGAACTTGATGGCGTTGCCGACAAGGTTGATGAGGATCTGGCGGAGGCGGTTTTGGTCGCCTTCCAGGATGGCGGGCACGCCGGGCGCGATCTCGGTGCGAAGGGTGAGGCCGGCTTTGGTGGCGGGTTCCTGGAGCAGACGCACCACCTCGTCGAGGCACTCGCGCAGGGAAAAGGGGGAGGCGGAAATCTCGAGGCGGCCGGCCTCGATTTTGGAGAGGTCGAGGATGTCGGAGACGAGAGTCTCGAGGTTTTGCCCGCAGCGCTGGATGGTGTCGGCGTAGACGAGCTGGTCGGAGGTCAGCGGGGTGCCGCGCAGGAGGCGGGAAAACCCGATGACGCCATTGATGGGGGTCCGGATCTCGTGGCTGACGATGGCGAGGAATTCGCTCTTGGCGCGGTCGGCGGATTCGGCGGCCTCCTTGGCGTCGAGCAGGGCGATCTCGGCTTGTTTACGCACGGAGACATCGTGGCCGACGGCCTGGTATTCGAGGAGTTGGCCTTCGCGATCCGTGATGGCCCGGTGAGTCCACTGCACGACGCATTTGGACCCGTCGGGCAAGGGTAGCTCGGTCTCGAAGGAGGCGGCCTCCGGCCAGGTGTCGAGCACGCGCCAGGGGGCGAGGTTATTGAGCAGGATGGGCCAGGGTTGACCGACGAGTTCGGGGCGTTTGCGGCCGAGAAACTGGGCGTAGGCCCCGTTGACGAAGGTGAGGCGGCCGTCGGATTTATAGCGGCAGATGAGGTCGGCCTGGTCCTCGACGATGGCGCGGTAGCTGGCCTCGGTTTTCTGGAGGCTGCGCGCCATCTGCTCGATCTTGCGGGCGAGGCCCATGATCTCGTCGGGATCGTCGGAAATGCTATCGGGGGCGGAGCGATCGGCGGCGGCGCGGGCGGCGGAGGCTTGTTGGTTAATCTCCTTGAGCTTCTGTATCAGGGTGCGGTCGAAAACGTAGCCGGCGAGCACCAGCAGGATGGATCCGATCAGGGAAAGCCCGACTATCCAGTAGGTGGTGCCGAGGCGATCCCGGAGACCATCATCGGAGGCGATCACGATGAGGGAAATGGTCAAACTCCCGGCCAGCCCCAGAATCATGGTGGTTTTACGACGGATAGAAACCTGCATGGAGGAGGAGCTAGTCATTGGCGGAGGGGGGAGTCTAATCAAATGCCCGATGCCGGCATAAGGGGCGTGTAAAAGACACGTGGCGAGCGGGACTACCCGCAGTGGGGGGTGAAAACCGAGTCGGGTGGCGGAAACGCGGAAGAGGTCGGGAGATTAGCGGTGCGGGAGGGGGCGGCGGGGGCGGAGGGCGGGCACCCGGCGCTATTTTAGGTGGAGCGGTTGCGGCGGGACTTGAAGGCGCGTTGTCCATCGCGGCCGGGCTTGGCGGATTTGGAGGGTTTTTCGGCGCCGGCGGAGCGTCCGGAGCGGGCGGGTGGCCGGGGTTTGCCGGGTTTGGCGGGGGCGGCGGGTTTGGCTTGGGTAACGTCGGGGCGTCCGGCTTTGCCAGCCCGGGCTTTTTTGGGGAGGGCGACGGCGTGGGCGGGTTTGGCGGGGGTGGACGCGGCGTCCGCGGCGGGGTCGGCTCCGGCGGCGGAGGCGGGACGCTCAAATCGGTCGGGGGCGAAGAAGGGGTTGTATTTACGCTCGTGGGCGAGGGTGGTGAGCGGGCCATGACCGGGGCCAATTACGGTATCCTTGGGGAGGCTGAAAATGCGGGCGCGGGTATTTTTTATCTGATCGCGAAAGTGGGTGGGGCTGCCGCCGACGGAGGAGGAGAAAAGCGAGTCGCCGCACAGGGCGAGCGGCCAACTGAGGCCTTGCACGTAGAAGGTGGTCTGGCCGGGGGAGTGGCCCCAGGTGGAGAGGGCCTTGATGGCGATGACGCCGAGGTGGAAGTAGGCGTTTTCGGCAAACGTGCGCGCGCCGGGGAAATCCATCGGCTCGCGTTCGCCGGACCAGACTTCGGCGCGGGTGGCCTCGACGAGACGGGGCAGGGCGGCGACGTGGTCGTCGTGCGTGTGCGTGAGCAGGATGCACTTTACGCGGAGTTTTTGGGTGGCGACGAGATCGAGGAGGTCGCAGACATCGGCGCCGGTGTCGATGATGGCGGCCTCGCGGGATTTGGGGTCCCAGACGAGGTAGTTGTTCACCGTCATGTCGTCGCATGGGGTGTTAAACATGGCGAAGCCGCGCGGGAAAATGGGAACGAGGGGATACGCCTCTTTTTTGGCCAGAACCTCAAGGGCGTCGGGGGACAGTTTAAGGTGGCGGGCGAGGCGGCGCAGGACGGGGAGGTTGGCCTCGCCGGCTTTGACGGCGGAGAGCGTTTCGGGAGTGATCTCGGCGCGGGTGGCGAGTTCGACGTCGGAGATACCGTAGCCGCGCTGGGCTTTGGCGACGACGTCGGCGAAATTGTCCTCGATGGGAATGTGCGGCATAAAGCGGGTGTGGTAAACTGGGCCAAGAAAGGGCTTCGGCAAACGCGGGTGAAAGGAACTCAGAGGCGCACGGGGACGCCGGTGCGGGCGGATTCATAGACCGCGTGGATGAGTTGAACGGCGGCGCGGCCGGCGACGCCGTCGACGAGGGGGGCGCGATTCTCGTGAACGGCGGCGATAAACTCGGTCAACTGGGCGCGATGGGCGTCGCCCCATTTCCAAGCGGAGGCGGGCTGCCCGGCGGTGCTCTCGGCGGCGGCGTGATGCACGGCGGAACGCGTGCCGCCGGTGGCGACTTGCAGCGCGTGGGCGGAGGCGGCGGGCCCGGTGATCGTCTCGCGGCCGCGAATGGCGACGGTATGGAGCTCGTCGCCCTTTAGCACGACGGCTCCTTCGGTGCCATACAGCCCCATACGAACCGGGAAACCGGGGTAGGCGGCGGTGGAGGCGAACAGGGTGCCCAGCGCGCCATTGGCGAAGGTAAGCGTGGCGCAGACGAGATCCTCGACCTCGATGCGTTCGTGCGCGGCGGTGGCGGTGCGAGCGTATACCTCGCGCACGGGACCGCAGAGCCACAGCATAAGATCCACGGTGTGAACACCCTGGTTCATCAGGCAGCCGCCGCCATCGAGCGCCCAGGTGCCACGCCAGTCGCCGGAATCATAGTATTCTTGGGTGCGATACCAAGGGATGCGCACGTCGGCGGCGATGAGGCGGCCGAGGGCGTTTTCGTTTAATAATGCGCGGACGGCCTGGGTGGCGGGGTCGAAGCGGTGTTGGGATATAACGGCGAGTTGGCGGCCGGAGGCGCGTTGCGCGGCGAGAAGGGCGTCGCAGGCGGCGACGGAGATCTCCATGGGTTTTTCGATGACAACGTGTTTACCGGCGCGCAAAGCGGAGGCCGCGAGTTCGCCGTGGTGGCCGCTGGGCGTACAGAGCGTGATAACGTCGATGTCGGGGTGGGCGAGGATCTCGTCCCACGTGGCGACGTGGAGATTATATTTGGCGGCGAAGTCGCGGGCGCGAGCGGCGTCGAGGTCGACACAGTGAGTCAAGCGGGCGAGCCCGGGGATTTCCTTCAAGGATTGGGCCTGGGTGGGCGCGATGGCACCACACCCGGCCAAAGCAAAGCGCAGTGGAGCGGGCGAAGCAAGGGGTAAAACGGACGCGGGGGATGACATGGCGGGGAGTAGGGCGAGTTTGCGCCAACAAACCCCGCCTCTGCAAGTGGCGAGCGGGTGCGATGGCAAAAGAACGGACCGCCAGCGCGACCGCGGGCATATCCGAGTGTGCCGGTGCTAGCGCAAATGGCAGTCGGTAGGATTGGCACCCCGGCTGAATCTTAGTTCATAGGAAGCTGTCGTGACGGGGGTGCGGAGCGGCGTTGGAGTGCGGTTTTAGACACTCTATGAACACTCCTGCGGACTATCTGAATTCCTTGTTTTCACTTCATGGCCGGGTCGCGGTCGTGATCGGCGGCACGGGTGTGCTGTGCGGAGAGATGGCGGAGGGGCTGGCCCGCGCCGGCGCGGAGGTGGTGCTGGTCGGGCGAAATGCGGAGAAGGCGCAGGCGCGTCTGGAGGCGATCACGAGCGCCGGTGGGCGCGCGTGGTTTTATGCGGCGGAGGCGAGCAGCAAAGCAGAGCTGGAAGGTTTGTTGGCGGCGGTTTCTGAGCGCAGCGGGCGGGTGGATATCGTGATAAACGGCGCGGGTATCAACTCGGCCACGCCGGTGTTGGAGGTAGGCGAGGAAGAGGTGGATCGTATTTTGCGAGTTAATTACAAGAGCGTATTTTTTGGGTGCCAGGTTTTCGGAAAATATTTCGTGGATCGGGGCGAAGGCGGCTCCATAATAAATCTGGGATCCATGTCGGGCGTGGTTCCGCTGTCGCGTGTATTTACTTATTCGGCCAGCAAGGCGGCGGTGCATAATCTTTCCAAAAATCTGGCGCGCGAGTGGGCGCCGAAGAATGTCCGGGTCAACGTACTGGTGCCCGGGTTTTTCCCCGCTGAACAAAATCGCAAGGTACTCACCCCGGATCGCGTCGCCTCCATCATGGGGCATACGCCGATGAAACGCTTTGGCGAGGCGCGCGAATTGGTGGGGGCCACCCTGTTATTGGCGGGCGCGGCGGGCTCTTTCATCACCGGCGCGGAGTTGATCGTGGATGGTGGTTATCACGCGATGACCATCTAAGTGTCTTGATAGAAAGGCTCTTAGCGGGCAAGTAGGTTGTTTTATCCTCGATGTCGCGGCGCCGAAAGCCGGAGGGCGCCACGAATAATTTTGGAGACTGAGGCGAGAGCGCAGGGTGAATGGGGAATATCCCGGTTGATAATGCCCGGAAATTATTTTGATAAAATTCGTAATATCGGCTTGATATTAAGTCGCCGTCACTTTTTCGTCACGGCGTTATGTTTAACGACCAACTCGCCAAACTCGAAAAAGCCAAAGCCGACATCCAGCAACTGGAGTCCAAAATCGCCGCGGAGCGTGAAATCGCCCTCGCTAAGCTCCCCGCAGACTTCGGGTATGCTTCCGTAAACGACTTTATCAAGGCCGTGATCGCCGCCGCCAAGTCCGGTGGCAAGGCCAAGGGCAAGCCCGGCCGCAAGGCCAAGGGCGCTTCGCCTGTTGCCAAAGCGCCCATGGAGCCCAAGTCCCCGAAGGGTGCCGCCAAAGGCACCCGCGCCCGTATCACCGATGACATCAAAGCCCAGGTGAAGGCTCTCGCAGAGGCGGGCAAAACCGGTCAGGAAATCGCCAAGGAACTCGGTATCTCGGCGCCCAGCGTCCAGAATATCAAGAAGGCTTTCGGCATGGTGAAGACGCGCGGCGCCGTGGAAACGGTCTCTACTCCCGCCGCTCCCACCGCCGCCGTCGAGACCCCGGTGGCCGCACCGGTGGCCGCACCGGTCGCCGCCGAGGCTGCCGTCTAATCAATTATTAAAGCAAGGGTTTGGCCATGTAATCGGCTAAACGCTTGGTAAACCGGCGCCGTCGGGTTTTTCCGTCGGCGCTTTTTTTGTGACGATGCTGGGTGAGGGTAACGGCGGACGTTACCTGTGTTCGGTAGCTTGGCGTGCGCCGGAGACCGTGTGTCCCTAAAGGCATCTGAACACAGGGTGCGATAAGCGCGCGTGAAGGGTAACGTGGCGTCGGCCAATACCCGAAGGCACATTTTCGCGGAACGAATCGTATTTTTTCGAGCATGCTGTCCTCTGCAGAAGACCGACGGATTTTTTGCCAGTGAATGGAAACCGCCCAGAGTAATCCCTAAAAACAAAGAGTTACTTTCGCCGGTTTTTGAGGAAGTCCCTTGAGCTTTCCAATGCGAACGACCGGCCCACAAGGCCAAGAGCGTAAAAAATTTGCTATCCATGGTGGTCGGCACGGAGCCGTTTCTATTCTCGGGTGCTTCATCCGCAAGCTAATGGCACGATAGTTTTGGTTTTCGGGATATTATTTGTTTACTGCGAAGGGTTGCGGATCGCCAGTAGACGTTGATTGGAGATGAACCAGGCTGGTCCGAGCGACGGTGAACGCAGCGATAACCGCGTTTGGCTGTGCCTTACCCGCAAGGGCTTTTTTCCGGCGGCGGCTTTGGCGGGAAGCCTGATTACCACCGGCGAAAACCGCCGTGTGATTGATGACAGGCGTGTTTATACTGTTCGCGCATGGCTATGGTAGGTATTGCCAGACGAGGTCGGCGGGTTGGCCGAGATTGCCTTCGACGGGTTCGCCACCGTCGTCTCGCCCGTCTAGGAAGACGCTCCATATACGGGGGCGTGGGCCGAGTTCATACCGTAAGTCGCTTGTGCTGAACGGGTCGGCG
>JBBRHC010000033.1:0-19649 GCA_038223295.1 Opitutales bacterium | reverse complement strand
GGCCGCCGGCACTTGTTTGCTCGCTAGCACCCCGTTTACGGCGATGACCGAAACCAACTCCACCAGCGTTAATGCGTGGGGGCGCCTCGGGCTGAGGGGCCGCGGGCGGTGGGGCGGGGGCCGGCGGTGCCGATGAAGGAGCGGCTTCATGGCGTGGTGATTTCGGCGCGCAGGCGCATGAACTGTCTCGCCGGCGCGCCGGGCGGGGCGACCGCGCGCGCGGTGAAGCGACGCCCGCCGGCGGCGACGGAAGGCGCACCGGTGACGACGTATTCGGCGGACGAATACCAAACGGCCAGATCGGCCGACCACTCGGCGGTCAGCGCGAGATCGTCGCGCCCGTCGGGTCGCAGGTAGGTCAACTCCAGCCGCCCGTCGGCCGGCGGGAGGGCGGGTGTGGGCGCGTTGACGCCGGCGTCGGGCGCGGTCGGCGAGGTGGCCAGGGCGTATTCGAGCAGGTTGGCCCGGCCGTCGCCGTCGGGGTCGGCGGCGTCGCCGCTGAAGGCGGGGTCGGCGAGCTGCGCGGCCGTGAAGCGCGTGCCGCGCCAGCCCGCGTAACCAAAATCCGGAGACGAGGCGGCGTGGCGCACCGCGACCGCATCGAGGTCGAAGCCGCCGGTGGAGAACGGGGTGGTCCACGGGTCGTTGATCACGTTGCCCGACGAGTCGTGGCGCGCGTGAGCGGGGTTGATCGAGCCAACCACGTCGACCAGGCGCACGTGGCTGATGGCCTGGACGTCGAGCAGCGGGTTCGCACCCGTGAGTTCGGCGAGGTCGAAGGGCGTGCCCCAGCCCTGCGCGTGTTTGCCGGCGAGGTTGTGAATGTCGGTGGGATCGGTCCACGCGAAGGCGCCGGTCTGGGTAACGGCCGGAGTGAGCGACACCGCGGGGAAGCGGAAAAAATCCACGCCGTTTGAGCTCACCTCGACGAAGGCGAGCTCGAGGAAACCGCGGCTCTCGCCGGCGAGAACGAATGCGTTCTCAAAGACCGCGAAATCCCAGCCCGCGCCGTCGCGCATGGGTTGGGCGAAAGTGAGCGTGATCGAGCCGCCGTCGCCCAGGCTCACGGTGTCGAAGACGTCGTCCGGGTCGGCGCCGAGCACGGGGCCGAGGGCGTTGGCGCCGGACCCGAAGGAAGCGAAGCCTTGGGCGAGGTTGGCGATGTTGACCGGGCCGCGCACCAGCTCGGCTACGCCGCTCGCCCAAGCGATGATGCCCGGGTCGTCGAGGGCGACGGCGTCCGAGCCCGGGACGCCCGCCGCGCCGGGGTAGGGACCGGCGACGACGGGCGGCAGGAGTATCGGGCCCGCCCACGCGAGCAGGAGCGTGGGGAGTGAAAGGTTCATGCGCGGGGGCGGGCGGTGTTCCGGGGAAGGCGTCGCAGCATGGCAAGGCCCAGCAGGCTCGCGCCGAAGAGCGAGGCGGCGGTGGCGGGCTCGGGAATGGCCGTGGCGTAGACGAGGTCGTCGAGCGCGACGTAGGAGGGCGTGTTGATGCCAAAGGCGCCGACATCGCTCGATGCAAAGGTGAGCGCGAGGGTTTTTACCCCGGTGCCGAGCGCGCCGAGATCGACCGTCGTCCAATCGTCCACCAGGTAGTCGAGGGCGCTGTCCAAGAAGCGAAAATCGGCGAGGTAAAACTCCACCGCGCCGGTGACTGCGGCGGTCGCGTCCCGACCGGTGAGCGTGACCTTGAACCAGTCGGGATCGTTGCCCGACGCGCCGCCAAACTTCTTCGAAAAGAAAGAGCCGCTGGCCATGTCGAACGCGGCGTAGGTGTTGTTGGTCAGGCGGATGGATTGCGGGGTGATGGCTTCGGAAAACGTGATGGTCGAGGCCGGGAAGGCGATCGCATAGGCCCCGGCGTTACTTGAGGCGAAGGCGCTAAACTGATTGGTGAAGCCGCCCGTGGTCGTATCGTTTGCGGTGGAGTAGGAGAAGCCGTCCCACGCGTAAAAGCCGCCGCCGAAATCGGTGTAGCTGTTGTTGAAGTTCGCGCCGCCGCTGGACCAGCCGCCGGCGAGATCGGAGCCGTTGTAGTAGACGCCGCCGAAGCCGGCCTGCGTGGGCGGCGTGGCGAGATTGACGTCGCCAAAGTCGACGGTGAGCGCCGGGAGCGCGGAGACCGGGAGGGCGAGCGCCGCGGCGAGGCCGGTGGCGCGAAGGAACGTGGAGCGGCGCGCGAGGCGGCCGCCCGTGAAAAGGACTGGGCTGAGCATGGTGTTGTCTTTGGGTCTGATCGGGGTGCGAGCAGACTCCGCATCCGGAAACCGGAAACGGGAGGCCATGCTCTCACGCTTCATTTTTGCGATGAAGGAGGGGCGTGCGGGCGCGCGCAAAATATCCGCGCCCGACGCGTGAGTTCTCCCGGACCGGATATTCGGACTCCGCATATGTGAACGGTCGCCGGCCCGTGCCGACGCGTCCTCCTCGCCCCTCGCCTTCACCGGGGAGAGCGCCCCGATTGGCTTTGCCCGCGCGGTTCGGCCGCGCGGCGTGGGTCTGGTTTTGATGCGATACCGCAGCGCAACTGTGGCCGGTTCTCACGGCCTTCCCCGATTCCCGAAAAGTTAAGAAAGAACCCGAACGTCGCCGAGTCTCCGTCTCCGAAAGCGAAAACACAACGACTGCATGTGACGCATCAACATATCTGAATGTAAAGATATGTTTTTTCGTGCCTGCGGCGAAATTGCCTTCCGTACGCCTCGCCTTGGCTCCCTGCTCATCACCCATGTCCGCTGCCTCCGCTCCTTTGGTCGAACACAGGTCCTACGCCGCTTTGCGCGATCTTTTCGCGCGCCGCATCGCCGTGCTCGACGGCGCCATGGGCTCGATGGTGCAGACGTACGGCCTCGACGAGGCGGATTTTCGCGGCGAACAGTTCCGCGATTTCCCCCACGATCTAAAGGGCAACAACGATCTCCTTTGCATCACGAAACCTTCCGTGATCGAGGAGATCCACGCCGCCTACTTCGCCGCCGGGGCCGACATCGTCGAGACCAATTCGTTCTCCGCCACGACCATCGGCATGGCCGACTACCACCTCGAGCACATCGTCACCGAGCTCAACCACGCCGCCGTCGGCTGCGCCCGCCGCGCCGCTCTCGCCGCCGAAGCAGCCACGCCGGGGCGCAAGTGTTTCGTCGCCGGCGCCATCGGCCCGCTCAACCGCACGCTCTCCATGTCTCCCGATGTCAACCGCCCCGATTACCGCGCCGTGACCTGGAGCCAGGTCGTCACCGCCTACACCGAGCAGGTGCGCGCGCTCATCGCCGCCGGGGCCGACATTCTCCTCGTGGAGACGATCTTCGACACCCTCAATTCCAAGGCCGCCCTCTTCGCCATCGAGGGCGTATTCGAAGAGTTGGGACAACGTCTTCCCGTGATGATCTCCGTCACCATCACCGACGCCTCCGGCCGCACGCTCTCCGGCCAGACCACCGAGGCCTTTTACAACAGCATCCGCCACGCGCGTCCCTTCAGTGTCGGCATCAACTGCGCCCTCGGCGGCCGCGCCATGCGGCCCTACATCGAAGAGCTCGCCCGCATCGCCGACTGCCACGTAACCTGCTATCCCAACGCCGGCCTGCCCAACGCCTTCGGCGGCTACGACGAGACCCCCGCCGACATGGCCGAGGTCCTCTCCGAGTTTGCCCAAGCCGGCCTGGTCAACCTCGTCGGTGGCTGCTGCGGCTCCACCCCCCCGCACATCGCCGCTATCGCCAACACCGTCCGCGCCCTCCCGCCTCGCCCGCTCCCCGTCATCCCCACCGCCCTCCGCCTCAGCGGCCTCGAACCCCTCACCGCCTAAAACTGATTTTCACCACGGAGAACACGGAGTCCGCGGAGTCTCAAACTTCCTCTCCGTGCTCTCCGTGACCTCCGTGGTTTAAAATGTCTTCCTCCGTGTCCTCCACCGCTTCTTCGTCCGCCGCCTCCAACTTCCTCGTCGTCGGAGAGCGCACCAACATCACCGGCTCGCCCAAATTCGCCAAGGCCCTCAAAGCCGGCGACTGGGACGCCTGCCTCGCCATCGCCAAACAGCAGGTCGAGAGCGGCGCCAACATTCTCGACATCAACGTCGACGAGGCGCTCATCGAGGGTGAGCCCACCATGGTCAAGTTCCTCAACTTGATCGCCGCCGAGCCCGACATCACCCGCGTGCCCGTGATGGTCGATTCCTCCAAATGGACCGTGCTCGAGGCCGGCCTCCAGTGCCTCCAGGGCAAAGGCATCGTTAACTCCATCTCCCTCAAGGACGGCGAGGCCGAGTTCCTGCGCCGCGCCCGCCTCATCCGCCGCTACGGCGCCGCCGCCGTGGTCCTGGCCTTCGACGAGCAGGGCCAGGCCGCCACCCGCGACGAAAAAGTACGCATCTGCACCCGCGCCTACCGCCTGCTCGTGGACGTCGCTGACTTTCCGCCCGAGGACATCATCTTCGACCCCAACATCCTCACCGTCGCCACCGGCATCGACGAGCATAACAACTACGCGGTCGATTTCATCGAGGCCACGCGCGGTATCAAGGCCAACCTCCCGCACGCCAAAGTCTCCGGCGGCCTCTCCAACGTCTCTTTCAGCTTCCGCGGCAACAACCCCGTCCGCGAGGCCATCCACACCGTCTTCCTCTACCACGCCATCCGGGCCGGCATGGACATGGCCATCGTCAATGCCGGCATGCTCGGCAACTACGACGAGATCGAGCCCGCCCTTCGCCAGCTCGTCGAGGACGTGCTCCTCAACCGCCACCCCGACGCCACCGAAAAACTCATCGTCAAAGCCGACGCCATCAGGGCCGAGCTCGACGCCGCCAAAGCCGGCGGCGTAGTCGCCGAAAAAGCCCCGGTCGACGCCTGGCGCCACGAGCCCGCCGAGGAGCGCCTCAAACACGCCCTCATCAAGGGCATCGACGCCTTCGTCGAGACCGACACCGAGGCGGTCCGACAAAACGCCGCCCGCTACCCCCGCCCGCTCGACATCATCGAGGGCCCGCTCATGGACGGCATGCGCGTCGTCGGCGACCTCTTCGGCGCCGGCAAAATGTTTCTCCCCCAGGTCGTGAAAAGCGCCCGCGTGATGAAGCGCGCCGTCGCCTACCTCACGCCCTTCATGGAGGCCGAAAAAGCCCGCGCCAAACGCGTCCGCGAACTCCGCCGCCTCGCCGCCCAGCTCTTCGCCGCCGCGTCCGATCCCGCCGCGTTGATCGCGCTCACGCCCGGGTTCAGCTACGAGCCCATGGCCGACCTCCGGCCCGACGAGCGCGCGGTCGAGCACGCCTTCGCCGCCCGGCTCGCCGCCGATCTGCCGTATTGGGAAATTCGTTACCACGCACTCTTCGACAAACTCTACGACCGCAACAACGCCCAGGAGCTCTCGCCCGACTACGCCGGCTCCGGCCCCGATGATCGCGCCGCTCGCACCCGCTGGAGCTCCGCCACCCTCGGCGTCGGCGGCGCTTTCATCGATTGGCTCTACCCGCGCAGAATCGCCGCCCTCCCCCCCGGCAGCCTCATCGCCTTCAACGCCGGCGGCCAAGGCAGCGGCAAAACCACCGCCTCCCGCGCCTCCGAGGTGCTACAACCCGCCGACCTCCTCATGGACGGCACCTTGCAAAACGAACGCCGCAGCCGCGCCCAGATCGAGGCCGCCTGCGCCGCCGGGCACGACGTTCACATACGCTTCGTTTACTGTCCCTGGGAAAAGGCGGTGGAAAACATCCTCCGTCGCGCCCGCGTCGAAACCGGCCGCGTCGTCGCGCTCACCCGCGCCGCCCACGGCCACCATCACGCGGCGCGCACCATCCTTTCGCTGCACTCTAACCTCGTCGCCTCGGATAGTATCTTCATCTGGGACAACACCCACTTCCCTGTAGCCACCCTGCGCGACCCCGACTGGCTACGCCGGCACCTCAACCCCGAAAAGGACATCCTGATTGAAAAGGGCCTTCAAACCGCCAACCTCTATTTCCATGAACACGACATCGACCACCACCCCGACCTCCGAGCCATCCGCGAGGAGTTTTTCGGCCCCGCCCCGCACGCCCGAGATGGCGGCCCGCATTCAACGGATGAACGACGCCACGACCGCCGCGCTCCGCAAGGCGGGCGCGGAGTGGGAACTTCGTCAGCAGGCGGAAGCGGCAGCCAAAGCCAAGAAGCAGGCCGTCGCAGCCTAGGCCCGGCCCCGGGCGCCGAGGACGCCACCGCCGCCGCCAGCGAGCTCGCCATCGCCGAGGCCGAGGCCCCGAAAAAATTCCTCATCGCGACCGTCAAAGGCGACGTCCACGACATCGGCAAAAACATCGTCGGCGTCGTCCTCGCGTGTAACAACTATGAGGTCATCGACCTCGGCGTCATGGTCTCGTGCGACAAGATCCTCGCCAAGGCCCGCGAGATCGGCGCCGACGTGATCGGCCTCTCCGGCCTCATCACCCCCTCGCTCGACGAGATGGTCCACGTCGCCCGCGAGATGAAACGCGAGGGCTTTACCGTCCCGCTCCTCATCGGCGGCGCCACCACCAGCCCCGCCCACACCGCCGTGAAGATCGCGCCCGAGTATGCGCACGGCGTCGTCCACGTGCTCGACGCCTCCCGCGTGGTCAACGTCGTCAGCGCGCTGCTTTCCGCCGCGCAAAAGCCCGCCTACCTCGCGGAAAACACCGCCAAGCAGGATCGCCAACGCGAGGAGTTCGCCGCCCGCCGCGCCAAGACACCGCTCCTCCCCCTCGCCGAGGCCCGCGCCCGCGCCCCGAAGTTCGACTGGGCCGCCGCCGACATCCCGCGCCCCGATTTCCTCGGCGCGCGCGTCTTCCGCGACGTCCCCCTCGACGAGATCATCCCCTTCATCGACTGGGGACCCTTCTTCAGCGCCTGGGAACTGCACGGCCGCTACCCGCGAATCCTCACCGACGAGATCGTCGGCGTCGAGGCCACCAAACTCTTCGCCGACGCGCAAATCCTGCTCGCCCGCATCGTCGCCGAGAAACGCTTCACCGCCAAAGCGATCATCGGCTTCTGGCCCTGCAACGCCGTGGGCGACGACATCGAAATCTACGCCGACGAGGCCCGCAGCGCCGTCGTCACCACGTTTCACCAGCTCCGCCAGCAGATGGAAAAACCCGCCGATCAGGCCAACCACTGCCTCACTGATTACATCGCTCCGCGCGACAGCGGCCGGATCGACTATTGCGGCGGTTTCGCCGTCACCTCCGGCCACGGCGTCGAGGAGTTCGCCGCCGAGTTCAAGGCCGCCCTCGACGACTACAACGCCATCATGGCCCAGGCCCTCGGCGACCGCCTCGCCGAGGCCATGGCCGAGCTCTTCCACAAACGCGCCCGCGAGGCCTGCGGTTTCGGCAAGGTCGAGAACCTAACCCACGAGGATCTCATCCGCGAACGCTACCGCGGCGTCCGCCCCGCCCCGGGCTACCCCGCCTGCCCCGACCACACCGAAAAGCCCCTCCTCTTCGACCTCCTCGGCGTCGAAGCCGCCACCGGCATTCGCCTCACGGAGAGTTGCGCGATGTATCCCGCATCCTCGGTCAGCGGTTGGTACTTCAACCACCCCGATTCGAAGTATTTCGGGGTCGGTAAACTCGGTCGTGACCAAGTGACCGACTACGCCCGGCGCAAGGGCCAGCCCCTCGCCGAGACCGAGCGCTGGCTCGGCCCCTATTTGGATTACGATCCGGCGTAACCGGTCGCGTCGCCGCCGGGGCCTCTCTGGCCGTTCCTTCGATCCCGCCTCGCGATTCGGTTTTTCTTCGCGCCCGCCGAGACGACGCCCTTGGCTGGCGGCATGATCCCCGTCGCCTTCTTCGACACGAAATCCTACGACCGGCAATCCTTTGCCCAAGCGGCCGAGGCCGCCGGCATCGACTGGCGCTTCCACGAGTTTCGCCTCGGGCAGGGCACCCTCGCCGGCGCGGAGGGCGCGCTCTCGGTCTGCATCTTCGTGAACGACAACCTCGACCGCGATTGCCTCGCCGCGCTCGCCGCTGCCGGGGTGAAACACGTCGCGCTGCGCTGCGCGGGTTACAACAACCTCAACCTCGACGCCGCGCGCGAGTTGGGCGTGGCCGTCACCCGCGTTCCGGCCTACTCGCCGCACGCCGTCGCCGAGCACGCCGTCGCGTTGCTCCAGACCTTGAACCGAAAAATTCACCGCGCCTATGTGCGCGTGCGGGAACAGAACTTTTCCCTCAAAGGCCTTGTGGGTTTCGACCTCAACGGCAAGACCGTCGGCGTAGCCGGGACGGGAAAGATCGGCCGTCTCGTCGCGAAAATATTTCACGGCTACGGCTGCGAGGTCGTCGCCTACGATCCCTATCCGGATGCCGCCTGGGCCGCCGCCCATGAGGTCGAATACCTCCCTTTTGCCGCCCTGCTCGCGCGCAGCGACATCGTTACACTACACCTGCCACTCACGCCCGAATCGCACCACCTGCTCAACGCCGATACCATCGCGCGCATGAAGCCCGGGGCGTACATCGTGAACACCAGCCGCGGCAAACTCATCGATACCACCGCGCTCATTCAGCACCTCAAGACCGGCCATCTGGGCGGCGTGGCGCTCGACGTTTACGAAGAAGAGGAAGGCCTCTTCTTCGAGGACCACTCGGGCGAGATTTTGCAGGACGACGAACTCAACCTGCTGCTCTCCTTCGCCAATGTGCTTATCACCTCGCACCAGGCGTTTCTCACCCACGAGGCCCTTCACGAGATTGCGCGCGTGACGGTGTCGAATATCACGCGTCTGGCGCGAGGGGAAGAGGCACTCCCCGGCACGGGTTTGTAGGTCGCCTGCGTCCACGTCTGAGTCTGCGTTCCCGGTCACGTTTTCCGACCGGCGCGCAGGGCGCGCGGGTTGGTGGCGTAAACCGTGCGAAACACCCGGTTGAATTGCGAGACGGACGCAAAGCCGCATGCGGCCGCCACCCCCGCCACCGGGAGTTCGCCCGGCTCCAGCAATAAGGTCCGTGCGCGCTCGGCCCGGTAGCGCGCCAAGTAGTCCACGAAACGCAGGCCGGTGGCGTGGTGGAACGTGCGGCTGAAGTGCCCCGCGCTCACGCCGAGGCGGCGCGTCAATGTATCCAGCCGCAGCGAGCCGCGATACTCCGCGTGCACGATCCGACAGGCTTGTTCCACGACCTCGGGCACTTCCGTCGGGGCGGTCACGAGGTGCTCGGTCAACACGAGCGCGAGTCGATCCGCCCCAAGTTGCAACACCCGGGCCAGGGCTTCGCGGCGCGGGACCGGCACGACGGCATGGGCCTCGCGCAGGTCGGCGAGCACGAGGGCGTCGAGCGGCACGCCCGCGCGCGCCAGCAGATGCCGCACACGCCCCAGGCCCGCCGCGCCGGAGGGCTCGCCCGCGAAACCACTCACCAAAAGATGCCCCACGGTTTGCGCGCCCACACGCACCGGCACGGCGAGTTCCCAGAGCCCGGCGTCGCAGCGCGCGGCCTGCGGACCGGCCTCGGCGTCATCGCGTAATTTTCGCCGAAACGCCGCGCAGAGCCGCTCACCGTCCGGCTGTTTGCGGAGGCAAGCGCAGAGCGGGCCAGACTCGGCCGCCGGGACGGCTTCACCATCGGCCCCGGGCCCGGGAGCGCCGGACAAAAAACGCACAGGCAACGCCGCCACCAGCGACAGGTCGTCGAGCAAGGCGCGCAAGGACGGCAGCCGCTGAATGCGGAGGGCGAGGGTCTGGCGAAGGATGCGCGGCATGGGAGGGTTTTGAAGGGTTGGCCGCGTGCAGTGGCCGTCTGCAGCGCGGTAGTCGTCGAATTAGCCATTCAGCCGAGCCGGAGCCCACACATAGAGAGGTCAGCAGAAAGTCGGGGCGAGTTTCAGAATACCGTGCATGCGGTGTCGGAGGGATGGGAGGGATGGGAGGGATGGCCAGTGCTCCCGGTGACGAAAAATTGATGAAGGGAAATAAGGAACGCGCCCCGGAAATTTTTAAGTGCCTTGAGTTATTCCGTATCAGCCGAGCGCGGCGCGGGCGACTCCGCACCCGCTGCGGTTGAGTGCGCAAATGATGATACCAGAAAACGCGCGCTATTAGGCAACCCGTCGGGAGCGGGCCGTACCGTTTTGTGATAAGGTGGGTGATGTCGGTTCGCCCTGTCGGGGGGGCCGGCTAAAGCACCACCACCCTTAATACCACACACGCCATGTCCGCCATTGCCCCTCCTTCGCCCGTCCTCTCGCACGCCGCCGCCGCGCGCGTGCCCTTCGCACTGCCACCGGAAGCCGCCGCCCTACTCGCCGCCGCGCCCAGGGTCACGGTGGCACAAAGTATCGATGAACTGGTTACGCTGGCGGTGCGCGATGCGGCGCACGGCTGGCACGAGGTCGCCTACGACGTGCCCGGCAAGGGCCGCGTAGTCGAAGCGCGGGTCTGCCGCGCCCGTAACGGAATCGCGGCGAACTACCTTGAGTCCTATATGCGCCGCCGCGATCCAGACTGCATGGTCATCGGCGACGAGCGCCCGACCGACAAACCGACCTATCGCGAGCGTTTCGGCACGGATTTCGGACCCGTGCGCGAGGCGACTTTTGCTTGGTTAAAGGGCCAGTCTCTGGCGGTGTTTCCCTTCGTAGCGGGCATGCCGGGCAAGGGCGTACACGCGCTGGTGATCGCGCCTGACAACGCGGGCTTTTTTGCCCTCGGGCTCGCCTTGTTGCAGGGCATGCTGTCGCCGGACGAAGTACCGGCCGATTTTTCACCCCGGGCGATCATCTACGTCGCGCCGCCCTTCCGCCACACCCACTTCGAAGGCAAACAGGTCGTGGTGCATAATCGCCTCGAGGGTTTGCACGAGTTGTTCAGCTACAACCTGTATCCCGGCCCGAGCGCGAAGAAGGGCATCTACGGAGTACTGCTGAATCTAGGCGAGGAGCAGAACTGGACCACCATCCACTGCTCGACCGTCCAAGTCGTGACGCCCTATTCTAACAAACTCGTCATCAGCCATGAGGGCGCGAGCGGCGGCGGCAAGAGCGAGATGCTCGAGCAGTGCCACCGGCAGCCGGACGGCAGCCTGCTGCTCGGGCGCAACCTCGTCACCGGCGACGAGCGCAAGCTCACCCTGCCGCGGGCCTGTGAGTTGCGGCCCGTGACCGACGACATGGCCCTGTGTCATCCGTCGCTGGAAAAGGGCCGGGGCAAACTATCGCTGATGGACGCAGAGGACGCTTGGTTCGTGCGGGTAAACCACATCAAGGCTTACGGCACGGATCCACATCTGGAACAGCTCACGCTGAGTCCGGCGCGGCCCTTGTTGTTCCTCAACATCGAAGCGCTGCCTGGCGCGACCGCGTTGATCTGGGAGCACATTGAGGACAGCCCCGGCAAGCCCTGCCCGAACCCGCGCGTGATTGTGCCGCGCTCGCTCGTGCCGCACGTCATCCACGGGGCGGTCGACGTGGATGTGCGCAGCTTCGGCGTGCGCACGCCGCCCTGCACCCGCGAGCTGCCGACCTACGGCATCATCGGGCTCTTCCATGTGTTGCCCCCCGCGCTCGCGTGGCTGTGGCGTTTGGTCGCTCCCCGCGGCCACGCCAATCCCAGCATCGTCGGCACCGAGGGCATGGCGTCGGAAGGCGTGGGCAGCTACTGGCCCTTCGCCACTGGACGGCGGGTCGATCAGGCCAACCTCTTGCTGCGCCAGATCACGGACCATCCCGGAGTCAGCTACGTTCTCACGCCCAACCAGCATATCGGGGCGTGGGAGACGAGCTTCATGCCGCAGTGGATCGCCCGCGAATATCTCGCGCGGCGGGGCGGGGCGCGCTTCACGTCGGATCAGCTAAAGGCCTCGCGCTGCCCCCTCCTGGGTTACACGCCGGGCAAGATCGACGTCGAGGGCCGCACCATCGGCTCGTGGTTCTTCGAGGTCGATCAGCAGCCCGAGGTGGGCGAGGCGGCGTATGATCGCGGCGCTGAGATCCTGACAGAATTTTTCGCCAACGAACTCGCCCAGTTCCGTCACCCCGACTTGTTACCCCTCGGCCTGCGCGTCATAGATTGCTGCCTGAACGGAGGCACCATCGAGGACTACGAGGCGCTCATTCCGCACGGCACGCTGTTGCCCGCCGACTAAACGGATCGCACCCGGGGCCGACCGGAAACCCTACGCTGCGGCGGATTTCTGAGCGCATAAAAAGCTCCGGCCTGCGAAGCCGGGGCTTATTGAAGCGCGCGACCAGCGGTGTAAGTCAGGCCTACGCCCCCGCCAACACCTCCAGCATCTCCGCGTGGAGTTTGCCGTTGCTCGCCACGTAGCGGCCGCGTTCCGCGCGTTGCGGCCACGCGCCGCCCGCGTAGTCCGTCACCATGCCTCCCGCCTCGCGCACGATCAGCAAACCCGCCATCACGTCGTAGGTCTTGAGGTCCTTTTCCCAATATCCGTCGAGCCGTCCCGCCGCCACGTAGCAAAGATCCAGGGCCGCGCTGCCCAGCCGCCGCTCGCCTCGGATGCGCGTCAGGAAGGCGCCCCACTCCTTCAGATTGTTATCGGGGTTGGTGTGTTTGTCGTAGGGAAAGCCGCTCGTGATCACCGCGTCGGCCAGCTCGGTCGTCTGCGTCACGCGGAGGGGTTGCCCGTTCAACCAGGCCCCGCCGCCGCGCACCGCGGTGAACAACTCCCGCCGCGTCGGATCGTAGACCACGCCGAGCAACGGCTCCCGGTCCGCCGTCGCCAGCGCGATGCTCGTGCAGAAGTGCGGCAGCTTGCTCGCGAAGTTCACCGTGCCGTCGATGGGATCGACGAACCAGTGATAGGCCGCCCCGTCCGCCGCCGCCCCCTGGCCGCCGCCCTCCTCGCCCACGATGTGGTGGTCCGGGAACATCCGAGTGAGCTCGCCCACGACGTAGGCCTCCACCTCGGTGTCGGCGGCCGTCACGATGTCGATGCGGCTGCTCTTCGACGTGGTGGGGATCGGCGCCGCGAAGTGGCGGAGCGCGATTTCGCCGGCCCCGTGGGCGAGGGCGTTGATCCTGGGCAACAGTTCGACCGGATGCAGGGACATGCGGGGCAGCCTGTCCGTCGCCCCGGTCGTGGAAAGCCAACTCGTCGCCCGTGCCGCCGCCTACTTCCGTGCCGCCGCGATCCGCGCCGCGGCGGCCGTCTTCGCGTCCTGCGCCGCCTCGGGGCGTGCCAGGATGCAGGCCAGCACCACCGCGACCTCCATCAGCAGCGCGAGCTTCACGGCCAACGCGTCCGGACGCTTCACCTTCAGGCCCCGGCACAAGCTCGCGAGCATATCCAGCCTCGCCTGCTTGAACGCGCGCGCCGCGCGATGCGGTTTGTCCTCGGAATTTGAATACTTGCCCGCCGCCTCGGTAAAAATGCGCCGCCGACCGCATCGCCGTGCGCCTCGAATACGAGTGGCACGTCGACGCCGGCCAGTGGTGGCGCGCCTACGACAACGAGAACCGGGAATTCGACGCGCTCGGCTACATGCGCCGCCGTTTCGCCAGCATCAAAGACCTCGCCATCGCCGAGGCCGATCGCCGGCTCGGCGCCCCGCCGTCTGGCTGCGGTTTCACGCCGTGCGAGCGTTGAACCAAACACCAGGACGGTGATCGTCGGTTCGACCGGAATAAACGATTCGCGATCCTCGGGTGCGGTTACGGATGCACGCCGGCCACGTGATCGAAAAACAAAGCCGCGCCCGGAGCGGACGGGTTTGCGGTGGAGACGTCGGCCACACCGGCGAGAATCCGGAAGGTGGAGCGGCTCGACCCCGGCGACGCTGAGGCGGCCCATCGCCGGATCGGTCCGGCCTGCGAAGGGTTGAACGTAAGTTCAATGGTTCTCCCTGCGGCCGGCCCCCCGCCCGACCCCCGCTCGAGGCGGCGCGGCATGCTTCCGGCTGGTCGCGGGCGCGGGGCGACGTTTGGGTTCGCTGCATGCACCGCCTGCTTTCCTGGCTCTTCCCCGCCCACGCGGCGCGCGCACGGTGGAACTTGATCGCGAGCGCGCTTTTCCTGCTCGGTATCGCGGCGTGGTCGGCGCGCTACTTCACCATCGCGGTCGCCGACCTCGGCTGGGATCCGGGGACGATGCACAACGTCCACCTCATTTTCCACGAGGCGGGGCACGCGATCTTTATGATGGTGGGTGCGCCCCGCCCGCTCATGGTTTTTATGGGCAGCGGTTTGCAGGTGCTGTTCCCGCTCATCCTGGCGGGCGCGTTTTATTTTAAAAACCGCGATGCCTACGGCGCGGCGGTGTGTTTGTTTTGGGCGGGGCACGCCGCGCTCGATGTCGCACCCTACATCGCGGATGCCCGCGCGCTGGAGTTGCCGCTGCTGGGCGGCGGCAACGGGAGCGAAATCGAAGGCCACGACTGGGAATACCTGCTGGGCCGCTGGGGCGCCCTGGGCGAGGATCTCCGCATCGGGGACGCGGTGGCGCGCGGCGGACGCATCACCATGGCGCTGGCGCTAACGTGGGGCTTGGCGACGCTGGCGTTCGAGGCCTGGTTTTTCCCGACCGAGGTGGATATAGATTCCTAAATTGCTAGCGAGGAGATAGTTAATTGATCGGATGTGAAAACGAAATCAAAGATACGGTAAAGCCCCCGCAAGTATTTACGGTAAATTCCCCTTAGGCTTCCTCATCAGAACTTCTTTACGTGGGAGGCACCTTTTTTTTCATAGGGACTTACCTGATACGTGTTCGATCTCGATTACATTTCTTTTCGCGGGGTGGATTCGTCCCCCATCCCTGGGGGCCGGTGCCTGGACAATCGTGTGCGCCTGCTCTTGGGGGAACGGGATGGTCCGCCGCCGAGTCCGCCGGCCGCGCCGCTGGAAGTGGATTCGTTGCTGGGCTGGATGCTGCAACGCGCCGGGCTCGAGGTGGGCGCATACCGGGCGACGGTGTTGCAGAGGCGCCTGCCGGCCTGCCTGCGTAGGCTGAAGGCGGCGAGTGCGACCGAAGCGCAGGAATTGCTGGAGCGCAAACCGGAGCTGCTGCCTTTCGCGCTGAGCGCGATCTTGATCGGGGTGAGCGACTTCTTCCGCGATGCGGAGGTGTTTGCCGAGGTGCAGGATACGATCCTGCCTTACTTGCTGCGGGAGCGCGCGGGACTGCGGGTGTGCAGCGTCGGCGCGTCCGGCGGGCATGAGGTGTACTCCATGGCGATGTTGCTCGCCGAGCAGGGCGCGCTGGAGCGCAGCGATCTGCTCGGCGTCGATTGCCGGCGGGACGCGATCTCCAGCGCGGTGGTCGGCGCCTTCGGAGAGGGCGAGATGAGCGGCGTGGACGCCGCGCGACGCGCCCGGTTTTTTCACGCCGAGGGCGGGCGCTGGGTCGTGCGCACCGAGCTGCGCCGGAGCCTGCGCTGGCGGGTCGCCGACGTGCTCACGTTCGCCGAGGCCGACCCCGGTGAGGGCGAGGGTGGCGAGGCGGGCGGGGCCGACTGGGATGTGATCCTCTTTCGCAATGTTTCTATCTACTTCAACGACGACGCCTCCATCGGCGCGTGGGCGCGGCTGACGGCGCGACTCGCGCCCGGGGGCTTTTTGATCACCGGCAAGGCCGAACAGCCGCCCGCCGCGCTGCCCCTCCAGCGGGTATCGAGCGCAATCTATCAAAAGCTGCGCGCATGAACGATATCTTCGCGTTTCTATATCGGCCGCGCATCGCGCCGCGCGACGGCTTGTCGCTCCTGTTCTTTGTGGCTCTGACCGCGCTGGCGGCGTGGTTGCGGCTGAATGCATATGGCGACCGCATCATCACGCTCTCGTACGGGTTGCCGCTGTTGTTTTGCCTTTGGTATCCGGACCGGCGCCTGCTGTGGGGCCTGGTGGGCGTTTCGTGCCTATTGGCCACGTGGAAGACCTTTTTCCAAACCCCCGTGATCGGGGTGGATGTCGATATCTCGATGTGGGTGATACAGTTGTTCAACACGTTCGCCATCGCCACCGTCGTCCACCTCGTCCTCGATTTTCTCGCCCGGCTCGGTGCGCAAAAGACTTTGTTGGAGAAGATTAACGATAAACTCGTGGCACGGGAGCAGGAGATCACCCGGCAGAACGAGGAACTCCAGACCCAGGCCGAGGAGCTGGCCCAGCAAAACGAGGAGATCCAGCAGCAATCCGAGAAAGTGCAGCACCAAAGCGGGGAGCTGCAGGTCCAGTCCGACGAGTTGCACGCCCTGAACATCGAGCTCGGCAAACGCCAGGCCTTGCTGGAGACGCTGCTGGGTGCGATCCAAGTCACCAAACAGGACCAGGATCTCCCGGATCGTATCTGCCAAGCCTTGCTCACCCTTTTCGAAGGCTCCGCCAGCGCCACCGCCGTCCTGGAAAAATCCTCGGGCAAGCTCCTCCTGCAAGCTCACGCCGGCGCGGTCCGCCCCCAGCGGCTCAGTTGGGAGTTCGCGCATTCCTTCGCCTCCGTGGTCATGACGCATGATCGCACCGCGTTCGTCGCCGACCTGCAGACTCGCCCCGACCTGATCGTGCCTCAGCCAGCCATCGGTGCGTGGCGCTCCGTCCTCTCCGCCCCGTTGCGGGTCAACGGGTCGCCCATCGGCAGCCTGGAGGTCTACTCCGACCAGCCCCGCGAATGGACCACGCAGGAGTTTAAAATTCTCGAGTGGGTCGCCGCCCAGTGCGCCCTGATCATCGAGGTGCGCGGCCTCCATACTGAGCTGCGCCGCGCCAACACCGATCTCGACCGCGCCGTCCGCGAGCGCACCGCCGAGCTCCAGGAAATGGTCAACGAGCTCGAATACTTCTCTTATACCATCACCCATGACCTGCGCTCCCCGCTGCGCGCCATGCACGGGTTTGCGGAGATATTAACCGAGGAGCTGGAGCCCTTGCTCAACGAGCAGAGCCGGCTTTATCTTGGCCGCATGACCACTTCCGCCACACGGATGGATCGGCTCATCACCGACGCCCTGAGTTTTAGCAAAGTCATGCGGCACGAGATGGACACGACCCCGCAAGACCCCGCCGCGCTGCTCATCGGCATGATCGAATCGTATCCCATGTTCCAGCCCCCCCGCGCCTTTGTCCGCCTGGAGGGCGCCTTCCCCCCCATCCTGGCCAACGAGGCCGGGCTCACCCAATGTTTCTCCAACCTGCTGGGCAATGCCGTGAAATTCGTCGAGAAGGGCCGCTTACCCGAGCTGACGGTGCGAGCGGAACCGCGCGATGGCTTCGTGCGCATCTGGTTTGAGGACAACGGTATCGGTATCGCTCCCGACATGCAGGCGCGCGTTTTCGTCATGTTCCAGCGCCTTACCAAGGAATACGAAGGCACGGGCATCGGCCTCGCCTTGGTGAAAAAAGTCGCCGAGCGCATGGGCGGCCGCGTCGGAGTGGATTCCGAGCCCGGCCGGGGCAGCCGTTTTTGGGTCGAGTTTAAATCCGCATAATCCTGGTCATGTCATCCGTATCGTCCAGTTCCCCTGACAGTTCGGAGCCTTCCCTGGCCGGCCCCGCGCCGGCGCTGTTCTATGTCGAGGACGAGGATAACGACGTCTTCTTCCTGAAACGTGCGTTGGGCCGCGCCGGGGTCACGGTGCGCCTCACTTCCGTCACCGACGGGGACAAAGCCATCGAATACCTGTCCGGCCGCCCGCCCTACGAGGCACGCGAGCTGCCGCGCCTCGTCCTGCTCGATCTGAATCTGCCCGCGCGCTCCGGCTTCGAGGTGCTCGAGTGGTTGCGTCAGCAGCCCGGGTTGAGCGCGTTGCCCGTGGTGATTTTCTCCTCCTCGGGTCGCCCCGAGGACCGGGAAAAAGCACGCCGCCTCGGCGCCAACGACTACATGCTCAAGCCGGCCTCCAGCGCCCAGTTCACCGCACTGGTAACCGATCTCTGGACCCGCTGGCTCAGCCCCGAGGCAGGCCGCGTGGAGCCTGGTAAAGACCAGGCTTAGGGCGAACCAAGGGGGGCGCGTCGGCGCGGTCGGGACGGCGGGGTGCGGCGACCCCGCCCTACAGGGTGGCGGGCCTCGCCGGATTGAACCTCGGGTTATGGAGCGCGAGCCATTCAAGTCTGTCACATGCCTCGTATCCGCGGATTTTTTTTTGACCCCGCCATCGACTTGGTTTCCGGAAGCACTGTTCATAACCCAGACCGCCTCGCGGCTCCATCGCTTCGTGTTTCTTAGTAACGCTTTTTTCGGAGAAAAAATCTGTAAACGAGATTGAAACGCGGTTATTATAATCTTGCCGCCACCAAGTGCCTTTTAAGGCCGCATATTATTACTCACATCGACAGTCAATTGCGGCCGGAGGCCCCGGCTCAATCATTGCGACGTTCTCATTCAATGAGGCTCCTCAGTGGGCGGGCGAGACTGGCCCGACCCTAACCCCAAAAACTACCCAAAAATGATCCCTGTATTGTATAAGTGCGCTTCTGCGCAGGCCCCCGGCGCGTCCTTATCCGACGCTTTGCCCAATATCCATCCCGCGAACACTCGATCCCGGCGGGCGGCGTGTCCGGGGCGGGCGTCGCGGCCATCGAGGCCGATTGGCTCACCTTCGAAAGCAACCTCATCTACAATACGTCCTGGCGGACCAATAGCGCCTCGTCCGGAATTAGTATTCTCACTCCTTTTGATTTTTCCGGAACAAATATCCCCGGCGGCTACTACCGCGTGTTGATCAGCGGCAACGAGGTCTTCGACAAGGAATGCCGCAAGCGCTGGGCGACGGCGGAGCCCATTTTCTCCGACGGGAATGGAATCATTGTGGATAAAAATCGTAATTTCAGCGGCACTAACGACGTGACGTTTCCGGCCTGCCGGGGACGCACGCTCGTCCAAAATAATCTGAGCTATCGCAACGGTGGATCCGGCATCCACGCGTTTATCAGCGATAATGTGGATATCGTGAACAACAGCACCCACAGCAACTCCCGTCGCAGCGCATTTCAAGGTGGTTACGGCGAGATCTACGCCAACGCGTCGAACGGCATACGAATTTATAATAACATTATGATCGCCGACTCCGGCAAGCCCTTGAATGACTCCAATTATTCGACCAACGCCATCCCGTCCAGACGGAGGAATCCCCGGACGACCGGGGTAACGTTCCGCAACAATGTTTACAAATTCAACGATACCGATATAGATGGCAGCACCGTTTCGGGCGGAGTCACCGTGCTTTACCCCATGGTTAACAACACCCCCGTGGTGATCAGGCACCCCCCCGAGTTTCAACAGTGGCAAAAGGACGCTGACCTGGGCAGAGAGGCCGCACGGTTGAATGAGAACGCGGATGCATCTCTGGCACAGAACAATATACGCACCTATACGGTGGTCTTTACCAACGCCGCTCAAAGTGACTATACGCTCGCGGCCGGTAGCGGGGCGAGGCAGCGGGGCGCGCTGACGGTCGGCAATGGTGATTCCACCGAGGTTCCCTTCATATCTTCGCTGGATATAGATTTGGCTCCTCGCGTGCAAGGGACCTTGGCCGCCCCCGCAGCCCTGCTGCCTGACGCCGGCGCCATCGAGAGTCCCGCCACGTTTTAAACCCGAAAAGCGGAGTTGGAGCCGATGAGATGGCGCAAGATGCTGGAGCAGATGGTCGTTCGTGAATCCTCGAGGTGCACTGAATAGTGCATCGAGCGGGTGAACGGACGAGCAGATGCCCGGCAGGTTGCGCCAGA